>JBKJSR010000004.1:0-7674 GCA_046594355.1 Bryobacter sp. | reverse complement strand
GCTTAGGGCTGGTTGTGTTGAACCGTTTGCCCGCCTGTATGCCCAGATTTCAGCATTTTGCCTACGCCGAGTCGAATCTTTCACTTCTGCGTCGCACACCCCCAATAGGAGTAAGATGATCGCCTGCGGCTCGATTGGGGTAAAGTAAGAATGAATATTTCCCGAATGCGCACTACACTTCTACTTATCCTGCTCTCGGGAAATTCCCTCCTGACGGCCCAGTCTTTTGAAGGAAACGTCAAGCCGATTTTCGCCGCCAAATGCGTTTCCTGCCACAACGAAAAACTCGCTCTCGGCAAGTTCGCGCTTCATAGCGCCGATGCCGTTTTGAAGGGTGGAGAAACGGGTCCAGCCATCGTTCCGGGCGACGCGGCCAAGAGTCTTTTGATCGACAAGATTGTTACCCGCCAGATGCCTCCGGGAAAAGTCAAATTGAGCGATGCGGAGATCGATCAGATTCGCGCCTGGATCAACACCGGGTTAGCCAAGGCACCCACCGTTGTCGCCAACATCTCTGAACATGAGGTGCGCGGAATTCTGCAAGCCCGCTGTGTGCTCTGCCACGGCAGTACACGGAAAGAAGGCGGCCTCGATTTGCGCACCTTGGCTTCTCGCCTCAAGGGCGGCAAGTCCGGCCCGGCGCTGGTAGCCGGCAAGCCCGACGAGAGCCTCCTGTTTCAGCGCATTGTTAAAGGCGAAATGCCACCGGCCAAGGAAGCGAAGGAATTGGCGATCGAGCTAGCGACAGACTCCGAAACTGATAAGATTCGCGCCTGGATCAGTGCCGGAGCCAAAGAAGCAAATCCAGACGAATTCGCTCCCGACAACCTCGTCCGCGAAAGCGACAAGAAGTTTTGGAGCTTCCAGTCCCCCCAGCGTCCCAGCATTCCGAAAGTCAAAAACACAAGCCTGGTTCGCAATTCAATCGATGCATTTCTCCTCGCCAAGCTCGAAGTCAAAGGCCTTAGTTACAGCCCCGAAGCATCACAAGTTACTTTGCTCCGGCGCGTCTATCTCGACCTCACCGGCCTCGCGCCCACGCCTGCCGAGATCAAGGAATACTCGGACGACAAAGCGCCCAAAGCCTACGAACGCCTCGTCGATAAACTCCTTGCCTCGACCCGCTATGGCGAGCGTTGGGGCCAACACTGGCTCGATCTCGCCGGCTATTCCGATTCGGAGGGCTTCGGTCAGGATGATGGAGTCCGCCGCTACGCCTGGCGTTATCGCGATTACGTGATCCGTTCCCTCAACGCCGACAAGCCCTATTCGCAATTCCTCACCGAGCAACTGGCCGGCGACGAAATGTCGGACGACTGGAAGCAAATCAAAGGCTCCGCCAATCAGCAACTCATCGACCGTCTCGCCGCCACTGGCTTTTTACGCACAACTCCAGACCCGACAAATTCCAACGAACGCGGCCTGCTCTCGGAACGCATGAACGTCGTAGCCGACGAAGTGGAAGTGCTCAGTTCTTCGGTCATGGGTCTGACGATGGGTTGCGCCCGCTGCCACAACCACAAATACGATCCCATTCCTCAGCGCGACTACTACCGCTTGAGCGCCATCCTCCAGGGCGCTTACGATCCCTACGAATGGCGCTCCCCCAACAAGCGCGAACTCGACCTCGCACTCGACGAAGAGCGCAAAGAATTTACGGAAATCAACACGCCAGTCGAAGCCGAAATGAAGCGCCTCCGCGACCAGATAGACGCCGCATCGGCACCTTACAAAAAGGCGGGTGTCACTTACAAGCGCGGCGAACTCGAGAAGCTGGAACCAGAGCTCGCGACAAAAGTCGCGCCACTGCAAAAGGAGCTTGGCGAGTTACGCGGCAAGCTGAAGCAGAAGCCGCATGTGCGCGTCCTTACGGACAATGCCCAACCCTCGCAGAGCTTCCTCCTCCGCCGCGGCGATCCGGCCAATTTCGGCGAACCGGTAGAACCCAACATTCCCCAAGTGCTCAAGAACGCGAGCCTCAAATCTTATGAGCCCATCTCGCCTTATCCAAGTTCCAGCGGCCGCCGCCTCGCACTCGCCAAGTGGCTTACGCAACCCTCTCATCCCCTCACCGCTCGCGTGGCGGTGAATCAACTCTGGATGCGCCACTTCGGTCGCGGCATCGTTGCCAGCGTCTCTAATTTCGGCAAATCGGGCGTGCTCCCTTCCCATCCAGAACTGCTCGACTGGCTCGCTACCGAATTCGTTTCCTCCGGCTGGAGCATGAAGGCCATGCACCGTCTCATGGTCACAAGCCAGGCCTACCGCCAGTCCTCAAATGTGAATGAAGCCCTGCTCAAGGCAGACCCGGAAAACACGCTGCTCACTCGCATGTCTCTGCAGCGCATGGACGCAGAAACGCTCTACGACTCCTTGCTGCAGGCCTCTGGCCGTCTCGATCCAACGCCCTTTGGCGCGCCTTCTGCAATCGAAATTACACCCGACAAAGAAGTCGTCGTCAAACTCACGAGTGCCGGTTATCGCCGCAGCATCTACACACTCCACCAGCGCCAGACCCCCGTCTCGCTGCTCGACGCCTTTGACCAGCCATCCATGACGCCCAATTGCACCGAGCGCCGCCGCTCCAATGTCGCAACCCAGGCGCTCCACCTGATGAATGGTTCCATGTCCTGGAATCTCGCCCGCTACATGGCTGGCCGCATCATCGACGAAGCTGGCACAAGCCGCGACAAGCAGATCGAACAGATTTACCTGCGAGCCTATTCCCGCCAGCCATCCATGGAAGAAATTGCCACCGGCACCGCTGCCATTGCCGGCTTTGAAAAGCAATGGCCCGAGCGTCTCAAGCAAGACAACGCGGATGCGCCTCTCGCTACGCAGTCTGCCTGGCTCGCGCTCGCCAATTACTGCCACGCTATCCTTAACTCCGCCGAATTCAGCTTCATCGACTAACAAGGCCACACCAATGAAACCAACTTCCCGCCGCGACTTCTTTTCCTCCGTTGCCAATGGCCTGCATGGAGCCGCTCTCGCTTCGCTGATCGCCGCCGATGCACAAGCTTCCGGTGTTTACGACCTCAAACCCCGCAAGCCCCACTTTGCTCCCAAGGCCAAATCCGTCATCCAGCTCTTCATGAATGGTGGCCCGAGTCAGGTGGATCTCTTCGACCCAAAGCCAACGCTAACGCGCCTTGCGGGCACTGCTCCCAGCCGCGAATTGAGCTTCGCGATCTCGAACGGCGACAAGCCCGGCACCCTGATGCCAAGCCCCTTCGAGTTCAAGCACGTCGGCAAATCCGGCCTCCAGCTCTCGAGCGCTCTCCCTCATCTGGCTGGCTGCGTCGACGACATCACGGTCATTCGCTCGATGTACGGTGAGCACGCCAACCACGAACCGGCTCTGTTTCTGATGCACTCGGGCCGCACCATCGCGAGCCGTCCCGCGATCGGATCCTGGATTGCCTACGGCCTCGGAACCGAGAACCAGAATCTCCCCGCCTACGTAGTTCTCGACGACCCCAAGGGCCTCCCCATCAACGGCATCTCCAATTGGCAATCCGCCTGGTTGCCGCCCATCTATCAGGGCACTCGTTTTCGTGCCGAAGGTCCGCCGGTATTGAACCTGGAGCCACGCAAAGAGTTGTCCGCTCCGCTCGTGCAAGCTGAGAGAAGCCTGCTCGCCAAACTCGATGCCGCCCACCGCAACCAGCGTCCTTATCAGCCTGAGCTCGACGCTCGTATCTCAAGCTATGAACTCGCCGCCCGCATGCAAATGGCTGCTTCCGACGCGCTCGATGTCAACCAGGAGACCGAAGCCACACGCGAAGCTTACGGCCTCAACGACACGGCGACAGCTTCCTACGGCAAGCGCTGCCTCATGGCTAGAAGACTGGTCGAACGCGGCGTGCGTTGTGTGCAGCTCTATATCGAAAATCAGATCTTCGACTCCCACGACAAGCTCGAAAGCAGTCTCGGCTACGCCTGCAAGAAAACCGACAAACCCGTCGCTGCCTTGCTCAACGATCTCAAGCAACGCGGGCTGCTCGATTCGACTCTCGTAGTTTGGGGCGGGGAATTCGGTCGCCTCCCGATCTCCCAAGGTACGGGCAAAGGCGCTGGCCGCGATCATGGTCCCAACGGCTTCTCGGTTTGGATGGCCGGCGCCGGGGTGAAGCGCGGCCACGTCCACGGCGCGACGGACGATATTGGCTTCAAGGCCGAGCAGGACAAGGTCAGCGTTCACGACTTCCACGCCACCATCCTCCACCTCATGGGCATGAACCACAGGGATTTGGTCTACGAGCGGCACGGCCTGCAAGAACGTCTCACCGACCAATTCCCGGCCCGCGTTGTCAGCGAGATCCTCGCCTAGAGCGGATATCCCGTTTATCCGGTCGCCGCATCGCGCATCATCTGCACAATCACTTCTTCCACTTCCCGTGCCACCGGCTCGATTTCTGGATTGGTAAATTCCTTCATCATTTCGGTTGGTAGCAGGGTTGCGAGGGTGTATTCTTTCGCCGAGCCATACACTGAAATGCGGCACGGCAATGCAACCGAGATTGCGCCATCCAGATCGAGCACCTTCTTGGCCTGGTGCGGATTGCATACTTCGTAAATCCGGCATTCCATGGCTAAATCGACCCCCTTTTTCTGAAGGGTTTCTTTAAGATCGTGAACCGCGATGACGCCGAACTGATGACGCGCGGCCGACTCCTGAAGCCCACGCTCGATTTCCTCCAGCGCCTTGTTGGACTTGATTTGATATAGCATTTCGTAAAGCTCCTTAAGTAACGGTCAACACCGTATTGACTAATTGTTACAGCATACGAAGCGCCGCCGCTCCGGTTTCTCAGGCCAAGTGGATCAGCACTAACTGGATCGTCTGCGGCTGCGCGACATGAAAGTGGAGCCAGCGCTGCAATTCTGAGCCGACCGGCTGGTTGCAACCAACGGCATTGAGTTTCCAGCCCACCAGCCGTCCATAACGCGCAACGGAAATTTCCGTGCAGATTCCTCTCAAGCGCGTCCCGCCCGCGCAGGGCCGATCCCGATATACTACGCAAATGCGCCGCCGCCACTTCCTCACACTCACCAGGGCTAGCCTTGGCGGCCTAGTGGTCCATTTTCTGGCCGCGCAAGATACCAGCGCCATTCGCATTCCTCTGCGTTTCTTCACTGAAGAAGAGGGCCTCAGTACCGCCGCCGCAGTGGCTCGCATCTTCCCGACAGACGCTTCCGGACCCGGCGCAACCGAGGCCGGAGTCGCCATCTACATAGATCGGCAACTCGCCGGCCCTTATGGACGCGATCGCTATCGATACACGCAGGGCCCTTTCGAAGACGGTTCACCCGAACAGGGCTACCAGGGCAAAGCGACACCGCGTGAAATCTACCGCGAGGGGCTCAAACAACTCAAAGGCCTTGCCAGCCTGCTTCCCGGCGAACAAGATCAAAAGCTCAGAGCGATCGAGACCACTATGTTCTTTCGGCTCCTGCGTCAACACACCCTCGAAGGAATGTTCTGCGACCCCATGCACGGCGGCAACCGCAATCTGATCGGCTGGCAACTGATCGGCTTCCCCGGACCCTACATGAGCTGGTCCAGAGAGATCGACCAGCACTTCGGAGAAGCCTTCCGCCCCAAGCCCCAGTCCTTGTCCCAAATCCTCAATCGGCCGATCCAACCTTGGGAAGATCTGGAGCCATGATCAAGCTTCCCGAAACCGGCGTAGTCATCATCGGCGGCGGCTGGTCTGGCCTGTTAATGGCCAAAGAGCTCGGTGCCAAAACAGGTCTGAAGATCACAGTCCTCGAGCGAGGCAAGCCTAGAAAGCCCACCGAATACATCGATGGTATGGACGAACTCGATTACGCTCTGCGCTACCGCATGATGCAGGATGTCGCGAAAGAAACTGTCACTTTTCGCAATACGGTTAAAGACAAATCGCTGCCAGTGCGTCAGTTTGGCGCCTTCCTCCCCGGCGACGGTCTCGGCGGGGCGGGCGAACACTGGAACGGGCTGACACCCCGCTTTGCTCCAGATTGCTTTGAGCTTCTAAAAGCCACCACCGAACGCTACGGCAAAAAGCGTCTTCCCGACAACCATTCCATCCAGGACTGGGGCATCACCTACAAAGACATCGAACCTTGGTACACCAAAGCCGAACAACTTCTTGGCATCTCCGGCGACTCTCACCCGCCCTTCGGCGGGCATCGCTCCGCACCCTATCCCACACCCGCAATCAAGCAGACTTACTTCGGCAAACTCTTTGCGGATGCCTCATTGAGTCTTGGTTATCACCCCCATCCAGCACCTTGTGCCAACCTCAGCCAGACTTATCGCAACCCTGATGGAATCATTCGTCCAGCCTGCCAGTATTGCGGTTTTTGCGAGCGCTTTGGTTGCATGGTGGGTGCAAAAGCTCAACCCACCAACACCCTGTTGCCCGTCATCAATAAGTTAAAGAATGTCACAATTCGCACCAATGCCCAAGTACGCCGCATCCTGACCAGGGACGGAAAAGCCACTGGCGTAAATTACATCGGAGCAAAGGGCCAAGAATACTTTCAGCCTGCTAACATCGTGATCCTCGCCAGTTGGACGCTCAACAACACGCGGCTCCTCTTGATGTCAAAAATAGGCAACCAGAACACCGGCCGCAACTTAACCCATCAGGTAATGGGCGCTGGCGCATCGCTTTTCTTTGATCGGCCACTCAACCGCTTCATGGGGTCTGGCAGCTCGAACATCACGATAAGCGATTTCGACGCCGACTACTTCGATCATGCCGGACTCGACTTCATCCGCGGCGCATACATCAGCAGTCCAGCTTATGGCGCGCGCCCGATCGCAAATTTCGGTACTGTCCCCCCGGATGTGAAATCCTCTTGGGGTTCGGAATGGAAAAAAGCCGCCATTGATGCTTACGACCGCAGCTCACGCCTCACCGCTTCCGGCGAACACGTTGCTTATAAGACCAACTTCATGGATCTCGATTCCACTTATCAGGACCACCTTGGAGACCCTCTCCTGCGCCTCACACTCGACTGGAATGACAACGAACGGAAGATTCACAATTTCATCAACGAGAAGATTCTAGGCATTGGCAGAGCGATGGGGGCAAGGCAAGTGGTCGGCGGCGGACCACTTATGCGCTACGACGTGATGAGTTATAAATCGACTCATATTCAGGGCGGAACCATCATGGGCGCATCGCCTGAAACTTCTGTTGTCAACCCCGATCTCCAACACTGGCAAGTCCCCAACTTATATGTTCTGGGAGCCTCCACTTTCCCTCAAAACGCTTCCGGCAATCCCACACTTACAATCCTCGCGCAAACTCTTCGCACTGCCGCCGCAATTATCGGCTCGAAGGCCGCATTATCCCAGAACGCCTGAAAAAGGCACCGGGTGCCCCGGCAGTTGCCTTTTTGAGAACCAAACACCTCTCGCTGGAGCGCTGACCGCTACCTTCGGGCCGCGGCAAGCTTCATCCCACGGAGCAGCCGATGGAGTGGAGCCCGTCATTGCGATCACCTTGGTAAAATTCGCTGCTTCGATCACTCGATTAGCGCCTCAATTTACGACTTGGCCAGCAGCGGCGACCACGATGATATTGTGATCAGAAACAGCCTGATCGATAATCCTACTTCCGGCAGTTGCAATGTCCCAAACCTGTCCTGAGGCCCTAAATAAAGGTTCCGGGCTAT
>JBKJSR010000738.1:0-6084 GCA_046594355.1 Bryobacter sp. | reverse complement strand
TTTTGGAATTTCAAATAGATTTTAAGACGAATCACCGCAGATCATTGATTCTAGGGGGCTTCTACGCCGTCGCGGGAAAATAGCCGGACACTAGTGAGCCTGACGGTAAATGAAGCTTCTGCCCTAGAGATGTGCGGGAAATTGGGCCTGTGAGTGTTAAGGAAAGGTTAGACCGAGGAAAAAAATAGATATGTTACTCACGCAGGAAAGAAACCCTATCCGTCAAAAGGATGAAGCGGCGGGGAAATGAGCGAGCAAGCCAAGAAGCCATCATCCACCGGGCCCACTCCTGCTGGGATGCCTGCTGTTGCCACTTGTTGGGTGTGTGGCCTGCGTTTCGTTGTTACCAGATAAGGCCGCCCCCCAGCGACAGGAAGCAGCCGTCAAACCTACTCCGAAACCCGAGTTCCATTTGTATGTCCTTGTAGAGAAATCAACATGGGCCAAGGACGGTTTTGGAACCGTTATGGAGGCTTCGTTTACATTGAACAACCTCAATGAGTTTGCCGTGAAGGACATAGAGGTTACTTGTGCCATGTTTGGCAATAGTGGAACCGAGATTGGTTCAGCCAAGAAAATCCTCTACGAAATTGTTGAGCCCAAGAAGCCAAAGTGGTTTAGAGAAGTGAGCATGGGCTTTGTTCACAGCGAACCGAACCGTGCAACATGCAAGGTCACAGCATGTGAAAGGAATTAGGCATACTCATCTGCGGCCCCGGTGCCTGCCAGCGCCAAACCAATAGCCCTTTCTCGTCCAAGATAGGAAACAAGATATGCGCAACCGCCGTTGTTGCCTGCTTTTGGTGGTCATGTTCATGGCCTCGACGCTATCCACATTTGCTCAGTACCAGCTCGGCCCAAGAGGGGGATGCTACACAACGAACAGCCGTGGAAATAAGAAGTATGTCGATCACTCGCTTTGCGCTGCACCGTCCAGCGCTCGATCTCGCGCGGCTCCCTTGCTGTCGGCTGCGCCGCCAACGTCTTCGCGCAGCCTCTACATTCGAAACCCAAGGGGCGGCTGCTACACGGAGAGCCCCAGCGGGACAAAGCGATACGTGGCTCGCGAATTGTGCCAATAATTGTTTAACTAGCCTGAAATGTCTTTTCGTCTCAGAAAGATAGATCAATGAAACGCTTACTACCCATGCTGATACTGGCGGTGGCAACCTCCGGCCTCGCCCAACGCTCGCGCTCCGTTCGTGGATCCGTGACGAAGACCGGACAGGTCCGACAACCCCATGTGCGCACGGCCCCAGACCGCACCCAAACCAACAATTACTCAACCAAGGGCAACGTCAACCCACACACCGGCAAGGCCGGCACGAAGACGCCGAAGAAATAACCACTCCCTGACCAGCGGCGCTGGAGCGCTATCTTGTGATTGGTATTCGGCATGCGAGCTTGTCACCCTGCCGTGCGAACCTTGCCCGCGTTAATCGTCGGGGCGAGGGATGCTAGGCGCACCTTCTAGGCCATCTATCCCAGAACGTGAGCGGGAACGGCGTCTGTAGTTGCGTTCTCGGATGCGCCACAAGCGAGGCGACCGCCTAGCCCGGCCAGGCAAAAGCGCGTGAACCTGACGCGCTGGCGGTCGTTCCAATAAAGGTTTCGTTGAGGTGCCGATGACTCAAGGAAGAGACTCAGTGCTGGAGCAAGAGTTCCGCTGGTTGGTTCAAATGCTGACCTACGATCCCTTCCCTTGGTCAGCACGGCATTGGGGAAGAACCGCAAAAAACGAAGAATCCGAAAAAGTCCTCAAAAGGTTGAAATCCATCAAGGTTGCGCCGCTACCAAGCTGACAGAGGCGAACGTCAGCGAAGGAACTATGAAGGCCCTAATGGGGCGCATGAGCCGGTCCAAGTTGGAGCGGTACAGCCACATCCGAGTAGCGGCAAAGCGGGAGGCGGTTGTGCCTCTCAGTTTGGGTCTAAAGACCGAAAGTGTAATCGGGGTCCCCACGAACGTCCCCACACAGACGAATGTAATGTAGGCCGCTACTTTCCACTTGGTCTGCAATCGCCTAATTTCATTGGTGCCCGGGGCGGGACTTGAACCCGCACAGAGGTTACCCTCCAACGGATTTTAAGTCCGGTGCGTCTGCCAATTTCGCCACCCGGGCGGGCCTGCTCCCATTGTACCGATTGCATCGCCGGGCAAGATGGAGATAAAGAAATGAACAGAGAATAGTGTGTGGGTGCTGGGCCTAAAGCTACAGTGGCTAAGTGCTTTTGACGACCTACCTTTTAGAACCGATCTAAGGTCTTCTTGCGGAGCAACCCCACCGAGCGATTGCAGCCGATTGCCGGAAACACAAAGGCGGCAAGTGAAGCGCTTCAAACGCGAAATTCAGCGCGATTTGAGGAATCGGGCCTGAGCGTTGATCGCCTTCGCCTGATCGCGGTGGGGATTGCGTGTATAGCTGCCATCGCTCTGCATCGTACGCACCTTGGCTTCATCGACGAGGTAGGTATCGAGAATGTCTTCCCGGATATATTTCTTCAGGCGATTGTCCTCGATCGGGAACAGGGTTTCCACACGCCGGTGCAAATTTCTTGGCATCATGTCGGCACTGCCGAGATAGAGATCGTGAGCGCCGCCGTTGCGGAAAAAATAGATGCGCGAGTGTTCGAGAAAACGCCCGACGAGTGAGCGAACCGTGATCGTTTCGCTGATTCCGGGAACGCCCGGCCGCAGCGAGCAGGCACCACGGATGAGCAGGTCGATCTTGACCCCGGCCTGTGAAGCCTTGTAGAGAAGCGTGATGATCCCCTGGTGTGCGAGCGCATTCATCTTGAAAATGATGTGGCCCCCGCGGCCCTGCTGCTGGTGCTCGATTTCACGCCCAATCAGTGCCTCGATCCTCTCGAAAAGGTCGATGGGCGCAACGAGCAGTTTGCGGTAACTCTTCTTTGCGGAGTATCCGGTGAGGTGGTTGAACAGGTCGGTCGCGTCCGCGCCCAGGGCCTCGTCGCACGTCAAGAGGCTCAGGTCGGTGTAGAGGCCGGCCGTGACGACATTGTAGTTGCCAGTGCCGAAATGGGTGTAGCGGCGGATCTTGTCGCCTTCCTTGCGCACCACCAAAGCAAGCTTCGAATGAATCTTGAGGCCCAGCAGGCCATAGACGACATGGACGCCCTGCGCTTCCAGCCGGCGGGCCCATTCGATGTTGGATTCTTCGTCGAAACGGGCCTTCAGCTCGACCAGCACCGCCACTTGTTTGCCGCGCTCGTTCGCCTCAAGCAGACAATCGACGACGGGCGAGTTTCGCCCCACGCGATAGAGCGTCATCTTGATCGCGAGTACGTCGGGATCTTGCGCCGACTTGCGCAAAAGATCGACCACTGGATCGAAGGAATCGAAAGGATGATGCAGCAGCACATCGCCACGGCGGATCACGCTAAAGAGATCCGCTCCCTCGTTGAGCTTCGGATCTAAAGCGGGAGGAATCCGCGGGATGAAAGACTTGTCGCGGAGATCGCGCCGATCCACTTGCAGCAGGTGTTTTAACCGCACGAAAGAAAGCGGATCTTCCACGCGGTAGACATCGTTCCATTCGGCTTCGAGGTTGGACACCAGAATTTCCAGGATCTGATCCGGCATCTCCTGGTTCACCTTTACGCGGACGACATCGCCGAAGCGCCGCTGCCGGACAGACTCTTCAATGGTCTCCAGTAAATCGTCGGCTTCCAGTTCCTGAATGGCAACATCGGCGTCGCGCGTGACATGAAATGGATGAGCTTCCAGTACTTCCATGCCGGGGAAAAGCTCTCCCAGGTGAGCGACGATCAGGTGTTCCAGCCAGATAAAGCGCTGCGTGCGGGAGCGGCGCAATTTGCCATTGGCTTCGATCGGAATCAGTTGCGGCAAGGTATCCGGAACCTTGAGCCGGGCGAAGTGATTTTCGCCTCCGGTACCGCGGATCAGGACGGCGAGGTTGAGACTCAGGTTCGAAATGTGAGGGAAGGGGCGGCCTGGGTCGAAGGCGAGCGGGGTAAGAACCGGATAGACTTTTTCGAGAAAGTAGTCGTGCAGGCGCTGTTTCGTTGTGGCATCGAGATCGCGGATCGTAACGAATTCAATGCCTTCTTCCGCCAGCGCGGGGATGAGCGAATCGTGCAGGCAGCGCCGTGCATCGATCATGATCTGAGCTACCAGTGGGCGGATGGCGTCGAGCTGCCCGGCGGCACTGAGCCCGTCCGGGCCAAGCTCCACCAGCCCGGCATCTACCTGCTGCTTGAGCCCGGCGACGCGCACCATGAAGAACTCGTCGAGGTTCGAACCCAGGATCGAAAGAAACTTGACGCGCTCGAGCAAAGGGTTCGATGGATCGAGCGCTTCTTCGAGAACGCGGCGCTGAAAGCCGAGAAGACTCAACTCGCGATTGATGAACAGACTGCGGTCGTCGAGGGAAAGTACCGGCGCGGGAGCCGGTTTGGGGGATGCCTTGCGTTTCGGTTGAGCCATGCTCTCCCTCTAGGGTAGCGGGGGATTGCTGAAATTGCGTGGCACCAGCGTGTAAGCGGCGACGGGGCTTTCGATTCCGTTCTTTCCAATGCTGCGCACGCCGATCACAATATCGTCAATCGAAACATTGGGCAGCACGTACTCGGTGACGTTTCCGGCGAAGAATTCGCGCTCCCAGTAAGGAGCCGTCGACGATCTCACGCTTACCGTGTAACCGGCAATGTCGTCGGCAGGCTGGGCTCCAACCCACTTGATAGAAGCGTCATAGCCCTTGCCCCGCGAGAGATTGGGGCCAGTTACAGTGCCTTGGCCATTACTGCGCATCACTTGCGGGGCGGCGGGTGCAAGGGCAAGGCTCGACACCGCAGCGGCGTTGACGCGCACCACCCGTGCGGCATAACTGGGCGAAGCGTGTATAAAAGTATCGTCGGCCGAATGCTGAAAGCCGTAATTTTCTACCGGCGTCGTAAAGCGGATCGCCGCCCAGCCAAGCTCGTGAAAGGGCGTGTGATCGCCGCCTCTGCCAAAGCGGTCGTTACGGAAGACCGGGTTCGCCTTCATCGCCGGATAGTAGCGCTCGGCCATCTCGCGAACATAACGGGCCAGCGAGCGTGAGGGAGAATCGGCGGGATCGCCGGAATAGACATTCACCAAGTCCGTGATGCGGCGGTCGTCGCCCGCGTAATCGTTGCCGATGATGTCGTTGTTGAAGACGGCGTCGATATTGCGATTGCTTTCCCTGGCCGCCTTGGCATAGGCGCGGCTGCCAAATAGCCCCTGCTCTTCACCGGAAAAAGCAATGAAGACAATGGTCTTCTGCCATTCCTGCCGGCTCATCAGCCGGGCCAGCTCCATGACGAGCGAAACGCCGCTCGCGTTGTCGCTCATGCCGGGAGCGTTTGGCGCTTCGGCCGTGGCAACCCAGTCGGTTGTGTCCCCTGTGCCCGGCACGGCGTCGCGTTTGCGTATGATGTTCAACGAATCGTAGTGGGCGCAAACGATGATCTCGTGATCCTTTTGCGAAGTGCCGGGGAGCACGGCGACGACATTGACGAGGTCGAGATCTTTGATGATGCGGCCTTGTTTTGTGATGCGGTGCGTGTCGAATGACACTGCAAGGCGCGGCGAAAAAGACTTGAACTCCGAGGCAATCCATTCGCGTGCGGCTGTGTTGCCCTTGTCGTAGTTGGTATTGCGCGAGCCAAAGCTCTCGAGCTTTTTCATGATGCCCGCAATGCGCTCTTGCGAAACCTGATCCACGATATTTTTGACCTGCGGATGAATGCTCCGGGGAGGCATCTGGGCAGAAAGGGTGAGGGCAAGAAAGAAGGCGCAGCGCATGTACCTTCATAAGTTACCGCATTGAAACTAAATGCTGGCGCGAATGAAACTTTCGCTTGCTACCCTCTACATCATGAAGAGTTTTCTTGCTTTGCTTTCGCTGACGGCTGCGCTATGGGCGCAGACCGATTCCGCCTCTCTCCGCGTACTCGTGGAAGATCCCTCGCAGAGCGCCGTAGCCGGCGCCAGGGTGAGCCTGTTGAATCGTGCCACCGGCGCTCGTGCCAGCATGACGTCGAGTGCGGACGGCTATGCGGTATTCAGCCCCATTCTGCG
>JBKJSR010000687.1:0-4919 GCA_046594355.1 Bryobacter sp. | reverse complement strand
CGATGATCAACCGTCGAGTCGACGGCCTCGCCGTCGCCGCCAGCGAACGCAAGGCGCTTGTCGCTACCGTTGACCGCGCCATGAAACTCGGCATCCCCGTCACCATCTTCGATAGCGGCATTGACGGCACAAATTACACCAGCTACGTCGCGACCAACAACTTCGAAGGCGGCCAGCTCGCTGCCCGCGCCTTGGCCCAGCTGATCGGCGGCAAAGGCGAAGTCGGCCTCATCATGCACGCCCCCGGCAGCGCCTCAACCATGGATCGCGAACGTGGCTTCACTGAAGTCGTCGAAAAAGAATTCCCCGGCATGAAGATCGTCGCCACGCAGTACGGGATGTCCGATCGGTCCAAAGCCCGCGCCGCCGCCGAGAACATGCTGACCGCTCACCCCGGCCTCAGCGGCTTCTTCGGCTCGTCGGAACCCTCCGCCACCGGCGCGTCGTTAGCCGTAAAAGCTCGCGGCCTCATAGGCAAAACCAAGGTCGTCGCCTTTGACGCTTCCGACAATCTCGTCGCAGATCTAAGGGCCGGTGCAATCCAGGCGATGGTCGTCCAGGACCCCTTCCAGATGGGCTACCAAACCGTCAAAACGCTGGTCGATAAGTTAGACGGAAAAGCTCCGCCCAAGCGCATCGATTTATCCGCCAAAGTCATCTTCGCCGAAGACGTCGATAAGCCCGAAAACCAGCGTCTTCTATCCCCGGAGCTCAAGTAAGTGCATTTGATCGACGCCACAACGCTGAGCGAACTCTGCTCCAAACTTCTCCAGGGCGTCGGCGTCAATCCCAAACAGGCCGCCTTCACGGCCACAGCGCTGGTCGCCTCCAACCTGCGCGGCGTCGATTCCCACGGTGTAGCCCTCTTGCGTTACTATCTCGAACAACTCGAGTGCGGCGACATGTTACCCGACGGCGACCCAGAGTTACTGCACAATTCCGGCTGCACCGCCCTGGTTGACGGCCACAACGCCATTGGCCAGATTGTTGCCCGCTTCTGTTGCGATCAGGCAATAGCTCTGGCCATGGATCACGGCTGCGGCATCGTCTCGGCACGGCACTCGAACCACTTCGGCGCAGCCGCCCACTGGGTCCAGCGCCTCAACGCGGCGGGCTTCATTGGAATCGTCCTCTGCAACGCCTCAGCTACCGTTTCTCCTTGGCAAGGAAAACAAGGCCGCCTTGGCACGAACCCCATTTGTTTCGGCGTCCCCGGAGCATCGCCATTCCTCTTGGACATGGCGACTACAACAGTCGCCGCGAATAAGATCTTCAACGCCCACAATGCGGGCAAACCGGAAATCCCGCCCAACTGGGCTCTTGATTCCGAAGGCGTCCCAACGACCAGCACGGAGCAAGCCTACAAAGGCCTGCTCAACCCGCTAGGCGGCTACAAAGGCTCTGGCCTGGCTGTGATGGTCGAAATGTTATGCGGAGTTCTGTCCGGCGGAGCGATGTCAAACGAACTAGGCGGCATCCGTTTTCGCGGCACCACAGTAGACATAAGTCAGTTCTACCTGGCCCTCGACCCCAAGTGTTTCCTCGCCCCCGGCGAATACGAAGACAGAGCGATCAAACTAACTGGCATCTTAAAAGCCGTCCAATCGGCCACTGGTTATGACGAGGTCTTAGTAGCGGGCGAACCCGAGCTTCGCAAAGAAGCGGAACGCCGCAAACAGGGCATTCCGCTCGCCGACGACACTTGGCAAAGCCTCACCCACTGGGCCGCAAAACTCAACATCCCGATAACTAGCCCTTAGTCTGCGCATACCGGTCGAAGCGATCGGATAGCGCAAAAAATGTTGGTGCCCACAGACCGACAAAAATGCCGAAGCGTTCCCCGTGCGCGGGATCCGGATCTTTGAACATAAACCAGATGGCAATGGAGGCGGCGATAGAAACAAAGCCTCCCGCAAAACAGAGATTGCTCAGCAATTTGAGCGTATTGGATGGCATGACTTTTCCTTTGGTGTCCTCGAACATCCGTCAGATGCCATCGTTCCGCGCTTGGATGGATTTATTCCAAACAGAAAACGACCTCATGCCCAACAGCCTCCAAAACCCTAACCCGTCGCCTCAAAAACAATAGACGGATTGTTCTCGATAAGACGCCGCTGGTCCCAGGTAGACAGAAACAGGCAAACCACTTGATCGTTTTGGTCGGTTGCGAGTAAGGTTCCTGTGCCTTCAAGTCCGCGCATCTTTTTAGCTTCCGCAACATTGACACGCAGCCACCGGGCGCAAACATAGTTGAGCGGAGAGCTGATCGTTCGAACAGAATATTCCTGTAAAAACCGTGCCTCCACCACATCAAACTGCAATCTGCCGACAGCCCCGAGGATCGGTTCTCGCCGGACGGCATCGACAGAGTAATAAACCTGCACCACACCTTCTTCGGAGAGTTGCTGAATGCCCTTCCGGAATTGCTTGTTGCGCGTAACATCTTCATTGCGAAGACTACAGAAATGCTCCGGTTGAAAGCTTGGGATTCGCTCGTATGCGATGCCCTCTTGCGAACTGAGCGTGTCGCCGATCGCAAAGATTCCCGGATTGACAATTCCAACCACGTCGCCCGCAAAAGCCTCGTCAATCGTCTCGCGGTCCCGCGCAAACAGACGATGTAGCTTGGTCATGCGAATCTTTTTCTCAAGGCGTGGATGATGGACCCACATGTCTTTTTGAAAACGCCCGCTGCAGATACGCAGGATTGCCATGCTGTCGCGGTGATTCGGATCCATGTTGCCTTGGATCTTGAAAACGAAAGCGGAAAACTCAGACGACTTTGGATCGATGGAGATGCCTTTACTCGAACGAGCCATCGGCGGCGGTGCCAATTGAACGAGTGCGTCCAGAAAAGTTTCGACTCCAAAATTATTCAAAGCGCTCCCAAAGAACACCGGTGTTTGTTCGCCCTTTCGAAAGCGCTCTTCATCAAATCGCGAAAGCACACCTTCAACCAGTGCCAGCGTCTCGCGCAGTTCCACGGCATCGCCTGGACCCACCAGTTCCTCAAGTACCGAGTCTTCGAGCGGCCTCGTCCAGGCTTCGGCCCGCAACTGATTCAGCGAGGCGGAGCTGAATTGCAACAGCCGCTTTGAGGCAAGGTCGATCACACCGCGAAAGCGATTTCCTGCGCCAACCGGCCAGTTGATCGGCGCTGCGGAAATCCCCAGCACTCGTTCCACTTCGTCGATCAGATCGAGAGGATCTCGCCCGTGATGATCCATCTTGTTGATGAAGGTGAGAATCGGGATCTTGCGCAGTCGGCACACCTCAAACAGTTTTCGCGTCTGCGGTTCAATACCCTTGGCGCTATCGAGAACCATCACCGCGCTATCCACCGCAGTTAGTGTTCGATAAGTATCTTCGCTGAAATCCTGATGCCCTGGAGTATCAAGGAGATTGAAGAGACAGCCGGAATACTCGAATTGCAGGACGGTGGAGGTAATGCTGATCCCTCGTTCCTGTTCCATCGCCATCCAGTCGGAGGTGGCGTGGCCGCGGTTCTTCTTCGGACGCACAGATCCGGCCGCATGCACCGCACCCGCATAAAGCAAGAGCTTTTCGGTAAGCGTCGTCTTCCCCGCATCTGGGTGCGAGATGATGGCAAAGCTGCGGCGTCGCGAGATCTGGCTATCGAGAGTCGCCTCGGCGGCGGAGACAGTATCGGACAAAGGTGGGGTACTTACAGATGACAAGACAACTCCAGGGAAACAGGGATAAATATATGGAAACGTAGGAAAGCCTGCGTATGCCCGAATCCTTCGGCTGGATTAAATCACATCCGCCATTTCATTGTCCGGCAAGACGCAAAGCTTGTCAAACTTGCACGCCCTCAGCGCCCCCCGCGCATCAAATGTTGCGCCACCGCTTCGTAAGCCGGCAGCGTGGTCGGATCCAGATTTACGTTGCCCCCCAGCGGATGCGAAGCAAATCGCGCAATCACCATCTCCGCTTTCGGATCGACATAAATCCCCTGCCCATGGATTCCCCGCGCCGCATACGCCCCATGACTGTTGTGCAGAATCCACCACATACTTCGATAACTTCCGCCAGGCAAAGTCTTATAACCGGCTCCCGCAAACTTCTCTTTGTTACTCCCCTTGCGTATGTCGTCGATCACGGCGGTCGACACAATCTGCCGGCCGTTATATCGCCCCCCCAAACGCATCATCTCCCCAAAACGCGCCATGTCCCGCAAACTCAAATTCAAGCCGCCGCCTGCAAACTCGGTCCCCATCGAATCGACATGAAAAAACGCATCCTGCTCCATTCCCAGCTTGTTCCAAAACCGCTCCCGCAACAACTCTGTCAACGGCTTCCCCGTCACCCGCGACATCACCCAACCAAGAACGTCCGTATTGACCGTCCGGTATACAAATTTGTCCCCGTGCGCGCCATCCTTCCCCACACTCTTCAAATAGGCATGAACTCCATCCGGGCCGCGATAGCCTTCCGGTCGCGGCAAGAATCCGTTCGCCCTGCTAAAGTCCCAAACTGGAGAATTCGCGTCCGCATAATTTTCGGAATAATTCAAACCCGTAGTCATATCCATCACTTGCCGGATCGTCGCATCCGCAAAACCGCTCCCCGCCAGTTCGGGCACGTATTTTACGACCGCAGACCTTTCATCAATCAGCCCTTCACCGACGAGCATCGCCGCGATAGTCGCCACAAAGGACTTAGTCACCGAGAACGCAAGATGCGGCCCCGCCGGCTTGAGCACTCCAAAGTATCGCTCATACACAATGCGCCCGCGATGCAGCACTACAATGCCGTCCGTGTAATTTGCATCGAGCGAGTCCGCCCAGGTCAAAGCTGCCCCGCCACCAATCGGTTGAAACTTTACGCCATCCAAATCCGCCCGTTCCGCCCTCGGCAAAGTGGTCGCGATACCACTCCGCGCAACCAATTTAGTT
>JBKJSR010000644.1:0-4871 GCA_046594355.1 Bryobacter sp. | reverse complement strand
TGCCAGTTGCGGCAGCCGATTTGGCTGGCCGCCGCTGGGTTGGGTCCGTTCGGTGCCAGGCAGCGCGGAAGCGAAAAATAAAGGCTTCTCTCTTTCCAGGGCATTCACCCCTATCGGCTGCCCGCCTCTTAATGTGTCAACCTTCCTCCCGGTTCGGACCGACCACCAAAAGTCCCAAACATTCATTGAAAGCACCGAACGTACTTTTCCGCTGTACCCACACATCCCTCTAGAAACTGCTTGTGCTTGAAACTGCTTGAAACTACCGGCGGCGCCTTCTGATATACTCGCAATCTCAATTTATGAAACGCAGAATCTTTGTGGGCACGGCTGTAACGGGTGCGGCGGCGCTTTCCGGCGCTCCGGCGAAAAAGACGAAGGCGGGCGACATCCCGATGAAGGAGTTCGGCAAGACCGGCGTGAAGGTCACCGTCATTGCGCAGGGCGGCGCCAGGATGGACCTGCATCCGACTGTGGCGGCTGCTGCGGACCATGTACGGCGAATGTACGAACTGGGGCTGAATTTCTTCGACTGCGCCCCCAGCTACTGGAACGGTAAGGCCGAAGAGGCTTATGGAATCGGCTTGAGCGGTATCCGGAAAAACGTATTTCTGACGACCAAGTCCACCAAGAGGACCCGCAAAGAAGCCGAGGCCGAACTGCATCTCTCGCTGCAGCGGCTGAAAACAGACTATGTGGATCTATGGCAGATGCACAGCCTGCAAACCCAGGAAGACATTGATCGCATTTTAGCGCCAGGCGGAGCGATGGAGGCCTTTGAAGCCGCCAAGAAGGCGGGCAAGTGCAAGTTTATCGGCTTTACGGGACACTTTGACCCGGACACGCATGCGCGCATGTTGAAGGCCTATTCCAAGTGGGACTCAGTGCTGATGCCGCTGCACGCCGCCGACCACGCTTACCTGAGCTTCGAGAAATCGCCGCTGCCACTGGCCGTGGAAATGGGGATCGGCATCCAGGCGATTAAAGTGTTCTGCAAAGCCTTCCTACTCCGGTCGCTGAGCCCCACCGAGTGCCTGCGCTACACGCTGAGCCTCCCCGTTCACGTTGCCATCTGCGGTGCCGGCACGCAGGGACAAATGGAAGACAACATTCGAACCGTTCAGAATTTCAAGCCGCTGACTCGGGAAGAGATGGCCTCCATGCAGCAACGGGCCATCGTCGGGCAGGGCGTGTTTTCGGGCCCCAACATGGAGTATTGGAAACGGAAGAACGCGTAGTGCCCGATAGAAATCACAATCTCAAGGAAATATATTTCATGCGTTTGCTGCTGCTTACACTTGCCGCCTCCCTGATGTGGGGGCAGTCGTTCACGGGCACCGTCTCGGGCACCGTTCAGGACGCCTCGGGGGCCGTGGTTCCCGCCACCAGGATTTTGCTGATCAACTCAAATACGAATGAGCGCCGCGTACAGCAGAGCAACGCTGACGGATCCTACCTGTTCGCGCTGGTGCCTCCCGGAAGCTATCGGCTGGAGGCGGAAGCGTCCGGCTTCAAAAAGATGATCCGGCCAAACGTGGTTGTGGAAGTCAACCAAAGCTTGCGCATCGACGCTCTACTGCAAGTGGGAAGCGCCGCCGAGTCGGTCCAGGTAACGGCGGAGACGCCTTTATTGCAGCCCAATACTTCCTCGCTGGGCCAGGTGGTGGATAACCGCAAGATCGTAGAGTTTCCGCTCGCCGGGCGCAACACTTTCGCGCTGATTTCGCTGACGGCAGGGGCGCAGCCGCTGGGCGAGTTCGGCAATCTCCCCGCGCGGGCCAACGCCTACGCCTCCGGCTACTTCAGCATGAACGGCAGCCAGCCCCTGAGCAACGAAACGCTGATTGACGGTGTTCCCGCCAACGCCGCCACAACCAACGCTCCGGGACTGACTCCCTCCGTCGACGCGATTCAGGAGTTCAAGGTGCAAAGTGGTAACTTTACCGCCGAGTTCGGACGTACCGGCGGCGGCGTGATCAACCTGGTCTTTAAGTCCGGCACGAATCAGTTGCACGGAACCATGTACGAATTCCTCCGCAACAGCGCTTTTGACGCCAACAACTTTTTCAATAACCGGTTCGGTCGGCGCAAAGCGCGCAACGTCCTGAATCAGTTTGGGGCCACGGCGGGCGGACCGCTGATCAAGGACCGCACGTTCTGGTTCGTAAGCTATGAAGGACTGCGGGACCGCCGGGCTATCTCGCAAACCTATACGCTTCCAACGCCGCAACAATTGCAGGGCGACTTCACGGGCACGCTGAACGCGCAGGGACAGTTGATTACGATTGCCGACCCGGCCACCACCCGGCCAAATCCCGCCGTCGCCGGCGGCTTCCTCCGGGATCTGTTCCCAGATAACCGCATCCCGTCGAACCGCGTTGACCCAGTCGCTTCGCGGGTGCGCTCCTTCTGGCCCGCTCCCACTTCGCAGGGAACCGGCCCCGCAAGAGTGAATAACTGGAACGGTGCCGGCGTCGCTCCAAACGTGCAGGATCAGTTCTCTGCCCGAATGGATCACTCCTTCAGCGACCGTCACAAGCTGTTCGGACGCTTCTCCGGGAGTAACATCACCCGCGGCGGCTTTGATTTCTTCGGCAACGGGGCCGGATGGGTAAATCCCGGCGGCAGCGGCATGCCGATCGACGTCAACGCCCGCAATCTGTCTTTGGACGACACCTATACTTTCACGCCGACGCTGCTGCTCAATCTCCGCTATGGATTCGTCAGGCAGTGGGTGGCGCGGGATCCACCATTGAACGGGCTCGACCTGACGACTCTTGGATTTCCCTCCGATTTCAACTCGCAGGTGGGCGTGCGGGCACTTCCGTCGTTCATGCCCACCGGCTTCCGCGCCATTCAACAACGCGGCACTGACAATATCCGCCGCGGCGACCTGACCCACTCCGTCCAGGCCAACCTCACAAAAGTGACCTCGCGGCATAACATCAAAGTTGGCACCGATTACCGGGTGATGCTGCTGAACGAATTTGAGCCGGTGATCTCGCAAGGTCAGTTCTTCTTTGACGGACGATTTACCAGTTCCGATCCGCTCCGCATTCCGGCCAACTCCGGACACAGCATCGCCTCCTTCATGCTGGGGCATCCGAACTCGGGCAACATTGATATCCAACCTCCGATTTCGGTGAACTACCGGTACTTTGGCGGCTATGTGCAGGACGACTTCAAGCTGAACCAGAAGCTGACCTTCAACTTGGGTGTCCGCTACGAGGTGGAGACCGGACGAGGCGAACGCTATAACCGCCTGAGTTTCTTCGACTCGATCGCGCCAAATCCGCTCGGTGCCCGCGTGGGCATTCCTGATCTTCGCGGCGGACTCCGGTTTGTCGGCGTCGACGGCAACGGGATCCGGCAAAAGCAGACCAACCAGAACAATTGGGGCCCGCGATTTGGCTTCGCCTATCAGATAAATGCGCGCACCGTGATCCGCGGCGGCTATGGACTCTTCTTCCTGCCTAACACCGGCGACGGTGCCGGTCCCGCAAATGCCAACGAAGGATTCACGGCTGTTACTCAATTCGTCAGTTCCTTGGACGGCGGAATCACCCCGGCCGACCGCCTGAGCAATCCCTTCCCTCGCGGCGTGCTGCGAGGCCCCGGTTCCAGCCGAGGGCTACTGACCCAGCTTGGGCAAAATTTGACTACCGTCCGCTTCGGCGACCCCAGCGCCTATTCCCAGGCGTATAACTTCAACATCCAGCGTGAGCTGCCGGGCAACTTCCTGTTTGATATCGCCTACGCGGCGAACAAGGGAACCAGCCTGCCAGTCAGCCAGGAGATCAACCAACTCGACGACCGCCATCTCGCGTTGGGATCTCAACTCCAGGCGCAGGTGCCGAATCCGTTCCGCGACTTTGTATCCGTAGGGACGCTGAGCCAGCCTACTGTCGCGCGTGGGCAACTGTTGCGTCCCTTCCCCCAGTTCACTGGCGTTACACAGCGGGATGTCCGAACGGGCTTCTCAATTTATCACTCCCTTCAAATGAAACTCGAGCACCGCTTCAGCCACGGCTTCAGTTTCCTGGGAGCGTTCACCGCGGCCAAGCAGATCGGCTCGCCGCTCGCCCATACAGTGGTGGCGGACCAGGGGTTTCAGAACAATAATCAGCGCCACCTCGACCGGTCTCTCTCCGGATTTGACGTGGCGCGGCGCATCGTGTTCAGCGGGACGTGGGAACTGCCGTTTGGCAAGGGTCATGCGCTACTGGGTTCGGCGAAGGGTCCGTTGCAGGTGATTGCCGGCGGCTGGCAGGTCAACGCGATCATTACTCTTCAGGGCGGGTTTCCCTTGGGCATCGGCACTGCTGCCAACCTGACCAACTCCTTTGGCGGCGGGTCGCGGCCGAACAATAACGGAACCAGCGCCGCCTTAAACGGGTCGGAGCGGACACTGGACCGGTGGTTCAATACGTCGGTCTTCTCCCAGCCGGCGCCGTTCACGTTCGGCAATACGGCTCGGACGCTGCCTGATGTGCGGACCCCGGGATTGACCAACTTCGATTTCTCCCTAACCAAGAACACCAGGATCACGGAGCGGATCACTACGCAGTTCCGCGCCGAATTCTTCAACGGCTTCAACCACGCGAACTTCGGATCCCCCGGCACCGCTTTCGGGAATGCGAACTTCGGCGTGATCAGTTCCGCGCTGGATCCGCGGATTATTCAACTGGGGCTTAAGATCCTGTTCTGATGGGAGGTAGGGGGGCCATGGCGTTTGTGAGGTCGCAATGTGTGGCCCGGCGTTCCTGCGCTCCATCGCGCCCCACCTCCCGCCGCTCGAAGATCAATGGGCAGGTTGGGCGAGTTTTGTCACCTGGCGTGCCACCATCTTCCAATCGCTGGGGCCCTTCACC
>JBKJSR010000236.1:0-6289 GCA_046594355.1 Bryobacter sp. | reverse complement strand
CCCCCAAACCCCCGGGATTTGCCGCTTTGGCCGATCCCAGTACATCAGTTATGGAATTATGGAAGGCATGACCGAAAGCAGTGACGCGCAGCCCAGCTTGTGCGAGAATCGGAGGTTTCCGTATTCTTCTCTTATGCCTGAACTGCGACGCGATCCTGTAACGGGGCGATGGGTGATTATTTCGGTCGAACGAGCCCGGCGGCCGAGCGACTTTGTGCGCGTCCCGGTGACGGGACCGACGAATCGCTTTTGCCCGTTTTGCTCTGGACACGAATCGAAGACGCCTCCAGAGATTATGGCCTTCCGGCCCGATGGCGGCCATGCGAACGACGCGAACTGGTCTTTGCGCGTAGTGCCCAATAAATTTCCCGCTTTGCGTGTGGAAGGAAATCTCGATCGCAGCGGGGACGGACTCTACGACCGCATGAACGGCGTGGGCGCGCACGAAGTGATTATCGAATCACCCAAGCACGAACTCTTTCTCTCGGAGTGCTCCGAGAAGGCGATTGAGGAATTGTTCTGGGCTTTCCGGGAGCGCATCCGGGATTTGAAGAAGGATGCGCGGATGCGCTACATCGTGTGTTTCAAGAATCACGGTGAGCTGGGCGGGGCGACGCTGGAACATACGCACTCGCAAATCATCGGACTGCCGATTGTGCCCAAGCGTGTGCAGGAAGAGATTGACGGTGCGCGGAAGTATTTCGATTTTCGCGAGCGCTGTATCTGGTGCGATATGGTACGGCAGGAGTTGGAGAGCGGGGCGCGGATGATCCTCGAGACGGATCATTTTGTCGCCGCTTCGCCCTACGCACCGCGCTTTCCATTCGAGACCTGGGTTGTGCCGCGCAGCCATAGCAGCCACTTTGAAGATTCAACGCCGCAGACGATTCACAATCTGGCGTGGGTGATGCGGACACTGCTGCGGCGCATCGACAAGGTGCTGGAGCGGCCGAGTTTTAACTTCGTCATTCATACGGCACCCGTGCATGAAGGGGCGATGGAGCATTTTCACTGGCATATCGAGATCATTCCGCGACTTACGAAGATTGCCGGGTTTGAGTGGTGTACGGGCTTTTACATCAACCCCACGCCACCGGAAGAAGCGGCAAAGTTTTTGCGCGACGCGGGCATGGTTTGAAGTGTTAGTGTCGTAGATCATGGACAGCTTTCGACCCATCTCGCGCCGGATCGGCATGAAGCCGCCAACGCCGGCGAAGGCGAGTCCGGCGGAAAAAACGCCCGTGGCTTCGTCGCAAAGCAATTTGCGGGCGACCAGCCGGACCTTTGAGCTAAAGGGGGAGATCCACCGGAAGCTGATCAGCGTGTTGAATATCGACAAGGTGAACCTGCTGCCGCGCGACCGCGTGCGGATGGAGATTGGGCGCGTGGTGGAGAAGCTGCTGCAGGAGCAGCGGGTGCCGATGACGACGGCGGAAGAGAACCAGATCATCGAAGAGGTGCTCGATGAAGTGTTTGGTTTGGGACCGCTGGAACCTTTGCTGAAGGAGCCGTCGATTTCGGACATTCTGATCAACGGGCCAAATAAAGTTTATGTGGAGCGCTTTGGCAAGCTGACGCTGACGGGGATACGGTTTAAGGACAACGCGCATCTGCTGCATGTGATCGAGAAAATTGTCTCGAAGGTGGGGCGGCGCGTGGATGAAGCGAATCCGATCGTGGACGCGCGATTGCCGGATGGCAGCCGTGTAAATGCGATCATTCCGCCGTTGTCGCTCGATGGACCCTCGATGTCAATACGGCGCTTTGGCAAGCATGTAATCACGAGTGAAGAACTGATCGAGAAGCAGACGATCATGAAGTCGATGCTGGAGTTTATCGCGGCTTGTGTCGCGGCGAAGACTACGATTCTGATCTCTGGCGGAACGGGTAGCGGCAAGACGACGACGCTGAATGCGATCTCGCGATTTATCCCCGAGGACGAACGGATTGTGACGATCGAAGACACGGCCGAATTGCAGTTGCAGCAGAGGCATGTGGTGAAGTTTGAAACGCGGCCACCGAATTTGAACAAAGAGGGTGGCATCAATCAGCGGGCGCTGGTAAGGACGGCGCTGCGTATGAGGCCCGACCGCATCATCATCGGCGAGTGCCGTGGCGGCGAGGCGCTGGATATGTTGCAGGCCATGAATACGGGCGTGGAAGGGTCGATGACGACGATCCACGCGAACACGCCGCGCGATGCGTTTTCGCGGCTGGAGGCGATGATGCTGATGGCGGATCTGGAGATCCCGTCGAAGGTGCTGATTCAGCAATTGGCGAGTGCGATCAAGATGGTGTGCCAGGTGGCACGCTTGCAGGATGGTTCGCGCAAGATCACTTCGATCGCCGAGGTGGTGGGGGTGGAAGACGGCCGCGTGCTGACGCAGGATATTTTCTTCTTCGAGCGGACGGGCATGTCGCCGGATGGCAAGGTGCAGGGGCGCTTTCGCTGGAGCGGCGTGAAGCCTGTGATCCTGGACCGGTTGCGGATGGCGGGGATTGTGTTGCGGCCCGATATTTTCGATGAAGTGGTGGAGGTGAATCTCTGATGACACGACGTGAGATGGCAATGACGAGTTTGGCGGCTGCGGCCGCGCTGGGTGCCGAGGCTGTACCGGAGGCGCGCTTCGATCCGGTGGCTTACTCGCGGGAGCGCCATAAGTCGGCTCCGCTGCGCTTACGCTTCAACTCAACTAGCCCTGCCGCTACGCGGGCCTGGCAGCGTAAGTTGCGAGTGAAACTACGTGAACTCGTGGGAGGCTTTCCAGAGAACCCCAGCCCGTTGCGGCCGAGGATACTTGAGACGAAGGACCTCGGTACCTACACGCGCGAGAAGATCGTTTTCACAAGCCGCGAAGGCATGGACGTGCTGGCTTATCTGGCCAAGCCGAAGGTGGTGGCCGGGGCGATGCCGGTGATGGTTTGTGTGCCGGGGCATGGGCGCGGGGTCGATGACATTGTGGGGATTGACGAGAAGGGTGTGCAGCGCAGTGTGGCGAGTGGGTACCAGGCGGACTTCGCGTTGCAGTTTGTCGAGCAAGGAGTAGCGGCACTGGCGATTGAGCCGCT
This sequence comes from Bryobacter sp., assembly GCA_046594355.1. Taxonomy (GTDB): domain Bacteria; phylum Acidobacteriota; class Terriglobia; order Bryobacterales; family Bryobacteraceae; genus Bryobacter. Next base: position 3,220 of record JBKJSR010000236.1, on the reverse strand, counting down.
GGCATTTGGGTATCGGCGCGACCCGGTCAATGCGGCCAAGGGACCGAACCAGAATAGTTGCCAACCGTCGGCGGGCGCGGCTTTGCTGTTGGGCGAGACGATGATCGGATGGCGGGTTTACGATGTGATGCGGGCGATCGATTATGTGGAAACGCGCAAGGATCTGGATGTCAGGCGCGTGGGTTGCGTGGGGATATCGGGTGGTGGTACCTGTACCTTGTTTGCGACTGCGCTCGATACACGGATTCAGGCGGCGATGGTGTCGGGCTATCTGAATACGTTTCGCGATTGCATCCTGTCTCTGGCGCACTGCATGGACAACTATGTGCCGGGCATTTTGAACTGGGCGGAGATGAGCGATGTGGCGGGGCTGATTGCGCCGCGACCGTTGTTTTTTGAGAGCGGCGAACTGGACCGTATCTTTCCGCTGGCTGGCTTCAAGGAAGGTTTTGAAGCGACTCGCAAGGTTTATGAATCGCTTGGCGCGGCGGATGTGCTGGGGATGGAAATTCATCCGGGCGCGCATGTGTTTCATGGTGTGAAGGGTGTTCCGTACATCGCCAAAACTCTGAAAGGGGCTTAGCAGATGCGGCTCTTGAGTTTGTTGTTGCTCGCCCTGGCGTTGCCAGGGGCGGTGGAGAAGATTTATCTGGTGTCGCGCGGGGATGCCGGAGAGCGCTACGAGCGTGTAGTGGCGCGGGCTCATTTTGCGATCGACCCAAAGCTTGCGGCCAACCAGATCATTCGTGATATTGACCGTGCGCCTGTAGATGAGAAGGGGATGGTGCGCTTTACAGCCGACCTTGTGGTGTTGAAGCCCAGGGATCCCGCTACCGGGAATGGGACGATTCTGTTTGAGGTGTCGAACCGGGGCGGCATAGGTTTGGCGGGCTTCGGAGAATCATTTCTGATGGAGCAGGGCTATACGATCGTGTGGGTCGGATGGCAGTGGGATGTGCCGGTGTCGCCGGATTTAGTGCAGGTTTATCCGCCGCTGGCGAAGGGCGTCGAAGCGATCATTCGCAGTGAGTTTGTGCCGCATGAGAAAGTGACATCCATGAATCTTGGGGATCGCAACATGCAGGCTTATGTGGCGCGCGGGGCGGTGACTTTGACGGTACGCGATTCGCGGGATGGCAAGCGGCAGGAGATTCGCGAGGGGTGGAGTTTGAATGCCTCGAAGACGGGGCTTGAGATGCCGGCGGGGTTTCAGCCTTACCAGATATATGAAGCGGTCTATGCGACCAGGGACCCGGTGGTCGCGGGCACGGGCCTGGCGGCAATTCGCGATGTCATCAGTTTTTTGCGCTATGAAAACAAGGGGACGGTGTTGCTCGGAGATCAGAGTCGGCACATGAAGCGGGCGCTGGCGTTTGGAACTTCCCAAAGCGGGCGGCTGTTGCGTCAGTATCTTTACGACGGATTTAATAGCGACGAGAAGGGTCGCAAAGTGTTTGATGGAGTGTGGGCGAATGTGGGTGGTGCCGGGCGCGGAAGCTTTAATATCCGTGGAGCCCAGCCGAGCCGGGATGGGCATCCGACTTTCAATTTCTTTTACCCGAGTGATGTCTTCCCGTTTGCCGATTTGCCGTTGACGGATGCCGAGACGGGCGTGACGGATGGTTTGCTTGCGAAGGTGAAGGATGCACCGAAGATTTTTTATACGAATGGCAGCTATGAATATTGGGGCCGGAATGCGGCTCTGATCCATGTGACGCCCGACGGCAAGGCCGACGCCAAGATTGCTGCGGACACGCGCATTTATTACGTTGCGGGCAGCCAGCATGGGCCGGGAGGGACCTTGCCGCCGCCGATGCGTGGGGGCGTGAATGCTTCGAACATGAACGACTATCGGCCGATGTATCGGGCGCTGCTGGTGGCGATGAATGCGTGGGTGAAGGATGGAGTTGCGCCGCCTGAGAGCCGGTACCCTCGTTTGGATCGCGGCGAGTTGGTGGCATTTGAGAGCGTGAAGAATCCGGCGGTGCCGAAGCAGCCGATGCGGGCCTGGCGCGTGGACTATCGCTCGGAGCCGCCGGTATTGGGGAAGCTGTTTCCACTGCTTGTGCCGGCGGTGGATCGCGACGGCAATGAGATGGGCGGAGTGAAGATGCCGGAGGTGGCAGTACCGCTCGCGATTTACACGGGCTGGAATTTTCTTGCCGATCCTAAGGCACCAAAGGGCTGGGTGAACGACATGGTGGGTTCTACGCTGCCCTTTAGCGCAGTAGAACTGAAGAAGCGTTATGAGTCGCGGCAGAAGTATCAGGAGCTGGTGCGGGATAAGGCGCGCGAGCTGTTGAAGGAGCGCTTTCTGCTTGACCGGGATATGGAGCCGGTAGTGGAAAGAGCGGGACGGGCCTGGGACTGGGTGTTGTCTCCCCGCTGAGTTACTTCAATCGGACAATGACCGTGTGTGGATCGCTCTCTTCGCCACCGTCGACGGGATTGCGGTAGGTTGTTCGGCCGAGGGCGGTGATGCTGCCCCAGGTGCCGCCTTCGGTGAGGGTCAAGATCCCCAGGCCTGGTGTGATGCCGGCCGAGGCGTGAGCTCCAGTCTGCGGCCGTGGCCCGCGCAAGGCTATGAAAATCCGGTCGCCGGTGGGTGAGAGATTGGCAAGGTCGGGCGTGGGATCGGAAGAGAAAGAGCTCTCGAGAGGGATAGAACTGACATGTTCGAAATCGCCGGTACGGTGTACTTCAAGCACGTTGGCGAGACGGTCGAACGAGTAGAGATAGTAGCCGCCGGGGCCGGCGACTATGCCATGGGCATCGCGATTGAGAGCATCGTGACCGGCGAAGTGGCGAGGGCGAACCGATAGATCATTGGCAGGCAGGAAAGCGGGGGCGGAGGGAAAGCGGTCTTCGATCTCGTAGAGGTTGTAACCACTCTCGTTGGTCGTCGTCGTACCCGCGCCGGCATTGAGGAAGATGCGATTGGCTACCTGGACGCCACCGCAGCCATCGCGGCCATAGAAGCGATTGCCGTACTCGGCGACGATCGACATGGGTGTGGTGGTTGGGTCGGCGACAAGAATGCCACCGCCGCGAAGGGTAATAATTGCCTTGTTATTGAAGGTGACCAGCGGGCAGATGGGCGCGTTGTCGGGGCGGTTGTGCAGGCCAAAGTAATTGGGGTCGCTCTCGTTGATGGTTGTGGGTGTTTCGCAGGGGAAGCCGTTCGGGGTGCGGCAGGTGGCCAGGTTTAGAGTGGCGGCGG
>JBKJSR010000273.1:0-2600 GCA_046594355.1 Bryobacter sp. | reverse complement strand
ACGGCCTTATTCTCGATTTCGCTCAGGCGACTGAGACCGATCGAGTATTCCTCGTTTCCGTGCCGTTCGGCGATTTTCTGACTTGCTACTTCGACAGCCCGGAACTTCAATCCGAGCCGTTCTCTGGCCTTGCGCAGCCGTTGGCCTGCTTCGTCAGTGCTGATAGATGTCTTACCGGGTGCATAAACACCCGCCATGTGAGAAACTTCCAGAAGAATTTCATTTCGATTATAAAGCAGATTGATACGCGGGAAAGCGTTTTTTTGACAAGAGCTGTTCTGAAAACAGAACAAGAGGCAGCAAGAGAGGGAATTGAGGCGCATGAAACGCAGAATCGTGATTGGCATCAGCGGTGCGTCGGGGAGCATTTACGGGCTGAGGCTGCTGGAGAAGCTGCGCAAGCAGGATGGGGTGGAAACGCACCTCATATTGACGCGGAGCGCGGAGCGGACCATGTACCTGGAGACGGGGAAACTGGCGGCGGAGGCAAAGGAATTGGCCGATCACTGTTATCCGGTGGAGGATATAGGCTGTCGGCTGGCGAGCGGGAGCTTTCGAGTGGAGGCGATGGTGGTGGCGCCTTGTTCGATACACACGATGTCGGCGATTGCGCACGGCATTTCGTCGAATCTGGTGGTAAGGGCGGCGGATGTGACGCTAAAGGAGCGTAGAAGGCTGATTTTGATGGTGCGGGAGACGCCGCTGCACCTGGGACATTTGAGGAGTATGGTGAGCCTGGCGGAGATGGGGGCGATTCTGGCACCGCCGGTTGCAGCCTTTTATACAAAGCCGGTCAGCATTCTTGATATTGTGGATCATTCGGTAGATCGCGTCCTCGACCTGCTCGGACTGCCGGACGAAGATGCAAAACGATGGGAACCATGAGCGCATGACGAAACAGAATAAACAATATGTGAGAGCGGGGTTTCAGGGGGAACGCGGAGCATTTAGCGAGATTGCCGTGCGGCAACTGCTGGGGAGCGAGAGCGATCCGATTCCGATTGAATGGTTCGACGGGGTGTTTCAGGCGTTGATGGAAAAGAAAATCGACGCGGCGGTGATTCCGATGGAGAATACACTGCACGGCAGTGTAATCGAGAATTTCGATCACCTGCTGAACCACGACGTTGAGGTGGTTGGGGAGACGAGCGTGCGGATTGTACACAATCTGATCGCGCTGCCGGGCGTGGCATTCAAGGACATCAAGGAAGTTTATTCGCATCCGGTTGCCCTGAATCAGTGTTTGAAGTTTTTGCAACAGAACCCGCAGATCGAGAAGAAGAGCTTTTACGACACGGCGGGGAGTGTCAAAATGCTGGCGGAAACGAAGCGGCGCGATGCGGCGGCGATCGCCTCGAACCTTTCGGCGGATATTTATGGGGCGCGGATTCTGAAGCGGGGCATCGAAGACGACCGGGCAAATTTTACGCGCTTTTTTTTGCTGCAGCGCAAGGGGGGGACAGTAAAGGGAAAGATGCCTCCTGCGAAGAAGGTGTCGATCGTGTTCTCAACCAAGAACGAGCCGGGAAGCCTGTTTCGGGCGCTGGCGGCGTTGGCTTTGCGCGATATCAGCCTGACCAAGATTGAAAGCCGGCCACTCAAAGGCAAGCCCTGGGAGTATCTGTTTTTCGTAGATTTTGAAGGGACACTCAAGGATACGAAGGTGCAGAACGCGATTCGCCAGTTGGAAGAAGTGGCGGATTTTCTGAAGGTTCTGGGCGGGTATTAAACGACCGGATCCCAAGCGGGAAGTGCCATCGCTGGTTGCGCCGGCACAAAATACGCCTGTTGCCGCCTTAGTACCACTTCTGTCGAGCAGAGTTAGGTATGCAAGGGGATATCGCTGAGATCTCGCGCATAAAGGCCTAAGATGGAGAGGCAGATCTGGGAATGGGAGTGGCTGCAAGGCCGACCAGGACACAGTCAGGCGTCAAAGAAAGACATGTGGAGCTACGTGCAAAAGCTCCGCCAGTTTCGCTGCGCTATCCATACCGATCGGTCAATGCCCGGAGAAGATCTGGCTCACGTAGGACTTGCCGCAGCTTCGAGGGCAGGTTCGATGTCTTGCTCATATTGCATCATCAGCGCTGTCAACGTTTCAATGAATCGTTTCACCGCCGGTGGTTGTGGCATCTCGTTCATCGCCAGCGACTCCAGTTGTGTGGTTTTGCAGGCTGATGTTCCGTGTGGCTCAATAACGTCTTGAAACAGATCGCTTTTCGCGAGAAAGAAACGCCGCAAATCAGCCTGGTTGAACCCAGGTTCAATACCAGCCGCGCCTCAACCAGATCCACCGACGGAAAGGCTTGCTTCAACTCGGCAAAGCTCTCAAATTGAAGCGCTGAAGCCAGCTCATACCAACGAGTCACTATTTCGAGCAATTGAGGGTTTGCAATTCTGCGCTAAACAGGGTGGTTCATTTTTCGCGGCCGGTAGTGACGGGGTTCGCGACGGAGAACAGAGGAGCGCAGATGGGGCAAAACTCTAAAAAGTGACTTTGTATCCCAATTGCACGTTCCGCTCGCCACCTTTAGACGTGATCAAGCCGAAATTGCCGGCCCGCGGACTCCCCGAAGGATTGCTTAGAAGCGGGTGATTCG
>JBKJSR010000246.1:0-3488 GCA_046594355.1 Bryobacter sp. | reverse complement strand
TTCAGACTATCCGGAGCATGAAACATCGCTCGGCCCAACTCCATCCCCTGCTCGTTCACATTTCCAAAAAATGACAAACACATCAAGCGCGCCCACTCCTCCACCTCCCGGCACTCTTCCAAATCCACCCCACCATCCACACTCCGCTGCGCCATCACATCTTCTTCCGCAACCCGCATAAATCCCAATTCGCCCAGCTCCACCATACACTCCGCTTCCACCCACGGAGCCAACTCAACCACTGCATCCTTGCGGCGATCGAAAAAGAACTCAACCACCCGCTTCAACTCCGCCGCCCCCACTTTCCCGTCCATCCCCTTCGTGGCATTCACCGGCGAATCCGGCCCCACAAAGCCCGCCACGCCGCCACCCACTTCCAGCACCTCGCCACCAGACGCCAGAGCAAAACGCCGCATCACCTCCGCCGCACAGGGCTCAAAATTCACCCGTTCCATCAGCTCTCCTTCGGGCCAATTCCCAAAGCCTTCATCTTTCGATAAAGATGGCTACGCTCGAGGCCCAGCAACTCCGCGGTCTTCGTTACATTGCCGCCCGTCTCATCCAGCTTCTTGAAGATGTAATCCCGCTCCGCCGCCTCGCGCACTTCCTGCAGGCTCCCAAAACGCTCCATCGGCCGCTCCACCACACTCCGCTTCGCGGCATTCAAAGGAATCTGCCGCGCCTCCACGCGAGTCTGCGGATTCATGATCACAATCCGCTCCATCAGATTCTTCAGTTCCCGCACATTCCCCGGCCACGAATACTCCTGGAGCACCCGGTACGCATCGGCCGTCAACTCCTTCGCCTTGCGCCCATACCCAGTCGTGAACGCATGCAGAAAATGATCCGCCAGCAACCGGATGTCCTCCACCCGCTCCCTCAATGGCGGCACTTGAAACGGAATCACATTCAACCGATAAAACAGGTCTTCGCGAAAATTCCCCCGCTCGATTTCGTCTTCCAGATTCTTGTTCGTCGCCGCGATCACCCGCACATCCGAACGAATACTCTCCTCCGCCCCCAGCGGTTCAAAACGCCCCTCGTCGAGCACGCGCAACACCTTCGCCTGAGTCTTCAAACTCATGTCCCCCACCTCGTCCAGAAACAACGTACCGCCATCGGCCTTCTCAAACTTCCCGATCTTGTCGTCCGCCGCCCCGGCAAAACTCCTCTTGCGATGCCCAAACAATTCGCTCTCAATCAAGTCTTCCGGGATCGCCGCGCAATTCACTTCGATAAACGGTCCCTGAGTCCTTGGCGACAAGCGGTGGATCGCATGCGCCACCAGCTCTTTGCCGCTTCCACTCTCGCCATAAATCAACACCCGTCCGTTCGTCTTCGCCATCAACTCCAACTGCTGCCGCAGCGCCCGCATCGGCACGCTCTCACCCAGAATCCGCCGCTCCTCCCCGCTCACCAGCTTCAGCCGTTCCAGCTCCACCTCAAGCCGCCGCTGCTTCAGCGCATTCTGGATCGTCACTGTTACTTTCTCGATCGTCAGCGGCTTCTCAAGAAAGTCGAAAGCCCCCAGCTTTGTCGCCTTCACGGCCGTCTCAATGCTGCCGTGTCCGCTGATCATCACAACATTCGGACGCTCGCTCAGCGGCATCTGCTGAATCCTCCCCAGCGTTTCCAGGCCATCGATCCCGGGCAGCCATACGTCCAAAAGCGCAACATCGTAGCTGCGCTTCTGCAACTCTTCGAGCGCATCTTCCCCCCGTCCTACCGCGTTGACGCTATAACCCTCATCCTCAAGAACTCCCCGCAAGGACTCCTGTATTCCCGGCTCATCGTCGATCACCAGGATCTGAATATGCTTCAAGTTTTTGCCTCCACCTGCATCTCGATCGCCGCCTCGATCTCGGGCGCATTCCAAGCCGGCATCTCCACCACAAAGCGCGCTCCCACCGGCTGATTCTCCTCCACCCGGATCTGCGAATGATGCTCGCTCAATATGTGGTTCACAATCGCCAGGCCCAGCCCGGTTCCGCGGCCCTTCGTCGAAAAATAGGGAAGAAACAATTTCTCCCGGTCTTCCGCCGAGATGCCTCCTCCACTATCGGAGACAACCAGCTCCACACTTTCGTTTCCCAAGCCCTGTGTCCCGACATACAACTGCTTGAACAGCGAGTCCTGCATCGCCTCCGCCGCGTTGTCCACCAGATTCACCACCACCCGCTTCAATTGCTCGGCGTCTCCATTCACCAGGGGCAAATTCGGATCGAGCTGCACCCGCACTTGGATGCCGTCCAGCCGTCCCGCAAATACCTTCATCGCGTTCTCCACCACCCCATTCAACTGCACCGGCGCCATCTGCGCGGCGGGGAATCTGGCAAACTGCGAAAACTCGTCCACCAGCGTCCGCACGCTCTCCACCTCACGGCTGATCATCTGCGAACATTCCCGCAAGATCCGCGCATTCTCGGGCGCAATGACCACCTTGTCGAGCTGCCTTGCAATCCGTTCCGCGCTCAACGCAATCGGCGTCAGCGGGTTCTTGATCTCGTGCGCCACCCGCCTTGCCACCTCATGCCAGGCCGCCTGCTTTTGCGCCCGCAACAACTCGCTCGTATCTTCAATCACCAGTACAAATGGCGACCCCGGATTCTCTTCCACCGTCGATACCGTCACCCCCAGATGCAGCCGCCGCCCCTCTTTCACAAAATCGAATTGCCCCATCGCAATCCCCATGCGCCGCGCCCGCTTCATCATGTAGCGCAACTCGGCCGCTTCTTCTTTCGGAAACAAATCGTCCAGCCGCAAGGTCTGCTCGGTTTCGATCTCGGGCATGATCAGGCGCAACGCCCGGTTCACCCGCAACACCCGCCCCTCGCTGCTCAGCGACACAACACCGGTCGGAATATTTTCGAGAATCGCTTCGGTAAAACGTCGCCGCCGCTCCAGCTCACGGTCGTTCGTTTCCAGCCCCTGCGTCATGTCGTTAAAGCCCCGCACCAGCGTCGCCAGCTCGTCGGACGCCTTCGTTTCAAGTCGATAACTGAGGTTCCCTTTGCGAACTTCTTCCGCTCCCCTGAGCAGATCCGCGATCGGCACGCTGATCTGGCGCGCCAGTAGCAACACTGCCCAAGTCGACAAAAACAAAATGAACAAAGAAATCAGTGCCAGCAACAGCAGGTAGAACTGCCACAATTCTCTTCTGGTCACCTTCAACTGGTCATACTGAGCGATGCTGTCCAGCAGCTTCTGATGTTCCTGCTCGGCATTGGCCTCAAGATGCGCCCGCACCCAAACCGTCCCCAGCCCGTGCGCCAAGCCCGCATTCGCCAGTCCAAAGCGCGCCGATGTCCGCGTTGTCGAACACAGGGGCAATCGATGGCCCTGACTGTTTTCAAACTGCGCCTCGGCGATTTGCTTGGCTACGCAAAAGCGCTGCACCTCGGGCAAACGCGTCTCGTCTCCTTGCGCTTAAGCGAACACCTCCGGCCGGCTTGCCAGCAATTCAGCCTGCGCCATTGCCTCGCCATTTG
>JBKJSR010000436.1:0-17158 GCA_046594355.1 Bryobacter sp. | reverse complement strand
CGCAACTTCTCCAGTGCATCGCGAAGCAGTGTGTGCTCGTGGCTCTCCACCGGATAAAGACCGGCGAAGACCATCGGCTTTCAGATCATCAAGCCGATGGTCTTCGCCGGTCTTTATCCGGTGGAGAGCCACGAGCACACACTGCTTCGCGATGCACTGGAGAAGTTGCGGCTGAACGACAGTGCTTTGAGTTACGAAGCGGAGAGCTCCGCCGCCCTGGGGTTTGGTTTCCGCTGCGGTTTTCTCGGCTTGCTGCATCTTGAAATTGTCCAGGAACGCCTGGAACGCGAATTCGACATCAACCTGATCACTACCGCTCCCGGTGTGCGCTACACGATCACCCTGATGAACGGGGAAGTGATCACGGTAGACAATCCGCAGCGTTTTCCGAACCCAACGGAGATCGATAAGGTGGAAGAGCCCATCATTGAGGCAACGATCATCACGCGGGAAGAATACATTGGCGAAGTGCTGGCGCTGGTAGAAGAGAAGCGCGGTTTGCAACGCAAGTTTGAATTCATCGGCAGCTCGCGCGTGATGCTGGTTTACGAATTGCCGCTCAACGAAGTGGTTCTCGATTTCTATGATCGATTGAAGAGTTGTTCGAAGGGCTACGCTTCACTCGACTACCAGCTTTCGGGCACCCGTGTATCGCCGATGGTGAAACTGGACGTCATGGTGGCGGGCGAGCCGGTGGATGCGCTCTCGCTGATCGTGCATAAGGACTTAGCCTACGAGCGTGGGCGCACCCTCATTGAACGCTTGCGCAAGCTGATTCCGCGGCAGATGTTTGAAGTGGCGTTGCAGGCGGCGATTGGCGCGAAGGTGATTGCTCGCGAGACGATTTCGGCAATCCGCAAGAACGTGATTGCCAAATGCTACGGCGGCGACATCAGCCGCAAGCGCAAGCTGCTGGATAAGCAAAAAGAAGGCAAGAAGCGCATGAAGCGCGTGGGCCGGGTCGAGATCCCGCAAGAGGCTTTTCTTGCCGTGCTCAAAGTTACTTCCGCCGCCGACGACGACTAAGCTAGACTTGCTGGCATGGCGTTCTGCCCCAACTGCGGCACCGAATACGAAGTACTCCCCGCGCGCTGTCAGTGCGGAAATCTATTTGGCTCTTCCACCGCCGGGTTTCTGAATCCTCCCATTGCAGAAATTCCTGCGCCCAGTGCGGCCCAGTTCGAATTTAGTGGCGAAGGCGGAACGCTGCTCTTGCTCTATTTCAAGCTGGTTGTCTACAGTATCTTTACCCTGGGCATTTACAGCTTCTGGGGACGGACTGAGATCCGCCGTTATCTGTGGTCGAATTTGAAGTTCTCCGGGAAGCCCTTTGAATACCATGGCACGGGCAAGGAACTACTACTCGGCTGGCTGATGCTGCTGGCGGTTGTTGCGGGGTTGTTTGGCTCAAGCCTGGTTGCCGCCATCTATTTGGGTGAGCGTGCAGGGCTGGAAATTTTTCTTCTTTTTGCACTGCTCCTCTCGGTGTTGGTGCCCTTTGCCATTCACGGAGCAATCCGCTATCGCTGGAGCCGCACGAGCTGGCAAGGGCGGCGATTCGCTTATCGCGGAGAACTGATGCGAATGGCGATTGTTTTTTGGTCCGGCTTATTGCTCACGGTCGTGACGCTCAGCCTCTACTTGCCCTTCTTTCTCGCCAATCTGCGGCGGCAGGTGGTCGACAATACCTGGTACGGTGGCCAACAATTTCGATTTAGCGGCGATGGCAAGGATCTGCTCTGGCCCTACGTCAAATTTCTGCTGCTCTATCTCCCGACCCTCACGCTTTACCGGTTCTGGTTCCAGGCGAAGATGGGCAATTACAACTGGAATGAGACGCGTTTTGCGGGGATGCCATTCCGTTCGATGCTCTCCGGCGACGGCCTGCTGATTCTCACCATAACGAATGCGATTCTGACCTTTTTCACGCTTGGCATTGGCTATCCGTGGGCGATTTGCAGGCAAGTCCGCTATGTTGCCGAAAATCTGCAACTCACCGCCCTTCCGCGCGTGCAACTGGTGGAGCAGCCTGGGGGTTCGGATTCGGCATTTGGAGATACGCTTGGGGGCGCAATCGGTACCGATGCAGGGATCGACGCGGGGTTTGGACTGTAGGCGATGAAGCGTACCATTGCATCGCTCGTCGTTGCGTTGCTCTTCCTGATTGGGCTCGCAATCTATGTGGTGTGGCAAGGCATTCCGCTCTTGCTCGCTGGAGCGGTTCGCCTCGTGCCAATCAGTTGGGAAGACAGGATGGGCCAGGCAGTCGTCGACGGAATTACAAGAAACGAATCCGTATGCACGGATGCCCCGACCAGGGAGCTGGTCACGAAGGTGCTTGCGCGGCTCGAAGAGTCGATGCCAAAAACACCCTATCGCTTTAAAGTGCAGGTGGTGCGCAACCCTCTCGTGAACGCGATGGCGGCACCGGGCGGCCACATCATCGTCTACAGCGGCTTGATCGAGAGGATGGACAATGCGGAGCAGCTTGCCGCAGTGCTGGCGCATGAGATGCAGCATGTCGTGCAGCGCCATTCGATGAAGGGGATGGTACGGGCGATTGGGCTGCAGGCCTTTTTGTCCCTCGTGCTGGGAGATACGGGCATACTAGGGGATCTCGCCGGCAATTTGACGGCGCTGCAATTCATGAGATCGGATGAAGAGAGTGCGGACGATGCGGCGTTACAGACGATTTTGCGCGCCGGCATCGCGCCGTCGGAGATGCAAAAGGCATTTGGAAATCTGGCCCGGCCGGAGAAGAGTGGATCGTTCGAGGGGTCCTTCAAGTATCTGTCCACACATCCCCCGCTGGCGGAACGAATCGAGCGTGTCCGGGTAAACTCCGTCGGCTGGAGCGGCCTTTCGCGGCCGATTGGCGTTACCAAGAGTTCGCCCTGCTCGACAACAACTCAGGGCCGCTAGCATCACCACCGAGTGGAACAAGATCGAGCAGCGTGTTGGCCGGCTCAGCGCCGTAGACCGCGCCACCTCGCTCACGCCTCCATACTCGAGTGAAAGCACTTCATTCGCCGCCCGCAGACGCAAGCCTGTCTTGTTCACGTGAGGCCACCAAGAGTTCAGGTGAGCTTCCGTAGCGGCCAGAGCGCCACTTGAATTTCTTTGGCAAAATGCAGCAGAGGCGGCGTCTGCGGCAATTCGATTCCCGCGGCGCTGGCCATGGTGTCGATTTCGAAGTTTGCCTCGGCATCCTCGAGTGGCCAGGCTCGATGATGGATCTCGCCCTGGTAGAGGCAGCCTTGGGAGTCGGTTGTGTAGAGACAGTAGCGTTCGGTCAGCCAGCGCACCAGCTCCGTTCTTTTGGTGAGTCCGCAAGGGCGGTAGCGGGCTTTGAATTGCGCGGGTGGCTCTCCACGATGAGTGCGGAGCGATTCGTATTCAATCCAGCCCTGTCTCGATTCGCAGCTCATTTGCGCATTCATGTAGGGCAGGTGGAAGAGCGTGCGGGCTGCCGCCACCGCAACGGGATTCGAAGCCTCCAGGCTCCAGAAGTAGACTCCCGCTTCATCCTTCGGGCCATACCTCGGCCGCACGTAGGTGCGGACATTGAGCTCGGCAAAATGGGATAGCCAAGGGAGAGGCGGCGTGAGGCGGGGGCGAACGCCGGTCATCCGGAAGGGCACAACTGCCACCCAGGCAGTCCCCTGCGTCTCGTCCACTTCGAGCGCTTGGGGCAGCAGCGCCTGGATCAGCGCGGGGTCGACCGGCCAATGCGCGAAGAGCAGGTCGCGCCACCACTGCGTCATCACCCAGGCACCTTGCGGTAAGGGCCAGGGGCGATGTTCCACTGCGGCGAGTACAGTGCTGAGTCCCACAATAGTAGGCTAACTCTTATGAACGGTCTGGAAACTGAAGTCAAGGTAGAAATTGCATCGCCGCGTTTGTTTCGCCGCAAGTTGCGCGAAGCGGGCTTCCGCATCGGGCGGCGCCGGGTGTTTGAGCGCAACGCGATGTTTGAGACTGAGCCGCCGTCGTTGCGGCCGCGCGGGTGCATTGTCAGGCTGAGAGAAGCAGGGGGAAGATTCACGCTTACCTATAAGGGGCCGGCTAGCGTGGCCAGGCACAAGTCGCGTGAAGAGATTGAATTCACGGTTTCCGATGCGGCGGCGGCGCATGAGTTTCTTGGTCGGCTAGGATACCAGTCGAAATTCATTTATGAGAAGTACCGCACGGAATATACAGAACAGAATGCCGGGGGCGTCGTAACTCTTGACGAAACGCCGATCGGAATCTATGCCGAACTGGAGGGGCAATCAAATTGGATAGATTCTACTGCAAGAATTCTTGGAATCGCTGATAAGGATTACATCACTGCGAGTTATGGTGCTCTTTACCTTCAGTGGTGTGAGCGCGAAGGGCTGGATCCTGGGCATATGCGCTTCAGGTGAACGCCTTAGTCCTTTGGTTTGGCCGTCTGTTTTGGTAATAGTACTTTAGCAAATCTTTACTTAGTACTCTATTGAAGCTTGGCCCTTTAGTTAGTCGGTGGTATTCTTTCCTTGAAGACAAAATGAGTTTCAGTTTAATACTTATCGGATTATCTCTTGCGCTGCTTGCGTACTGGTTTCGCTACAGTTGCCTGTTGATCCTCCGAACACAAACCGCCGAAGACTACTCTGGCGAAGTATGCCGTGCCAACGGCCTCAGTTTCGATTTGGTCAAGGGACAAATTGATGTGAACTCTAATCCAAACCTGATCGAGCTTTACCGCTCGCTGGAACGCGACTATCGTGTGGTGAGCCAACTCCTCGATCAAATCTCGGGGTCTGCACAAAGTGAAAACATCCTCGAAACCAAACTCCTGCGGGCAAACTTCCGGGTGACTCAAGCCTGGTTCCGCGTGAGCCATGTTTTGGGGCTGCGTTCCTCTGTTTCCGCCTTGCAGGAAATGGCAGAAACCATCGGACACTTTGCAAATTCCTTTGGCCAACAGAACGCTGCAAGCGCTGGCAGCTAAACCACAGCAATTTGACGCAGCAAACCATTAAAATTACGAATCGGGTTCATCCCGGGCTGAAAGGAGAGGCACTGCCTCTCCTTTTTGCATAAGATTACATAGTGAGCGATCTCTCGACGGCGACACAACGCCTCAAATCCGTAACAGACGAAATCGGCAAAATTATTGTCGGTCAAGATGAAGTAGTGCAAGGTGTGCTGATCTGCCTTCTGGGTGGCGGCCACGTGCTGCTCGAAGGAGTACCAGGCCTCGGCAAGACGACTCTGCTGCGCACCCTCTCCCGCGTGCTGCACCTGAAGTACAGCCGCATCCAGTTCACTCCAGACCTCATGCCGGCCGACATTGTTGGCAGCATGATCATGGATGCAGACGAGCGCGGGTCCAAGAGTTTTCGTTTTCAGGCCGGCCCGATTTTTTCCAATCTGGTTCTAGCGGACGAAATCAACCGGGCAACTCCCAAGACGCAGAGTGCTTTGCTCGAAGCGATGCAGGAGCGCACTGTGACCAGCGGAACGACGACGCATCAACTAGACAGTCCATTTCTCGTGATGGCAACGCAGAATCCGATCGAGATGGAAGGCACCTATCCTTTGCCGGAGGCGCAACTCGACCGCTTTCTGATGAAGATTCTGGTCAAGTATCCCAATCGGGCGGATCTGGCCGCGATTGTCGAGCGCACGATCACGCGCGACGACGTACAGCTCGAAACCAAGCTCGATGGCGATGGCATCCTTTCGATCCGCAAGCTTTGCCGCGAGGTGCTGGTTGCGCCCCACGTCCAGGACTTTGCCATCGATCTGGTGATGGCAACGCAGCCGGATCAGAACCAGGCGCATCCGCTGGCTAAGAAATACATCCGTTACGGAAGCTCTCCGCGCGGAGCACAGTCGCTGGTAGAATGCGGCCGCGTGCTGGCCTTGATGAGGGGACGCGAGCATCTGAGCATCGACGACATTGCAGAAGTTGCCCCAGCCGTTTTGCGCCATCGTATCATTTTGAACTTCGACGCGCATGCCGATGGTCAAAACGCCGAAACGATCATTCCTGAAATTCTGAAGGGCGTCGCGACGCAAGCGGCCTCCACCCGCTAGCCGGGGCATACTAAGTACTAATCGTGGCCCGCAGCGAATTCAAGATCGAAAGAGCCTTTCTCGAAAGGCTGGAACGACTTACCATTCATTGGCAGAAGTCTTTTCCCGGAGTTGTGGGCGGCCACAATGCGAGCCGCTTTTCGGGGCCTGGTCAGGAGTTTCTCGACCATCGTAACTTCTCGAGCGGCGACGACTTGCGGGCGGTGAACTGGCGCGCCTATATGCGGCTGGAGAAACTGTTTCTGAAGCTTTTTCAGATCGAGCCAAGGGTGCCGATCCGGCTCTTTCTCGACGCGAGCGAGAGCATGTCGCTGGGCAACAAATGGGACTATGCGCGCCGTGTGGCGGCGGCGATTACTTATGTCGGGCTGGTGCGCCTCGATGCGATGCAACTGATTCCCTTTCGCGAAGAACTGGAAGAAGGAATTTCTTGTGGCGGTGGGCGCCACCGCTTCTCTCCGGTGGCCGACTTTCTGGTGCCACTCGAAGCAAAAGGCAAGACAGATTTCAGCCGGGTTGTGCGTGAGTTTCTGGGTAGCAATCGGCAGCGCGGACTGGTGATTGTCATCTCCGATTTTCTCGGAGAAGAAGACTGGCTCAAGCCGCTGCAATACCTCGCTGATTTTGGGCACGAGCTGACGCTAATTCAGATCTGGGACGACGACGAACGGACCCCCAACGCCGAGGGCGATCTGGAGATCACGGAAGTAGAATCGGGCAAACAGGTGAAGCTTACTTTTGATGTTAGAGCGCGCGGGCAATACACCGCCGCCTTTGATGAATATTGCGAAGCGCTGCGGCGGCTGGCTCTCCGGAATCAGGGCCGCTACGCGGGGTTGCCCACCAGCACTAGTGTCGAAGACGCCGTTTTTGGTTCCCTCGTCGCGACGCAGGGGCTGCGCTAAATGGAGTTTCTCAACCTCAGCATTCTGGAATTCTCGGCGATCTTTGCTTTGGCGGGCGCGGCAATTGTTGCGCTCTATTTGCTGGACCGGTCGCGGATAAGGATCAAGGCCGCGACACTGCGGTTCTGGCAGGCGGCGCAGATTCCACCTAGCAAACAGAGGCGTCGGCGCATTCAACAACCGTGGAGTCTGCTGCTGCAACTGCTCGCGCTTGCATTGCTGTTGCTTGCCGCATCGCAAATCCGCTGGAGCGCCGACCGCTACACGCCGCATAACCACGTTCTGATCATGGATGTTTCCGCCGCGAGCGGTGCGCCTTCGCGAGCCGATGCGCGAACCGATGTGCTTACGGCATCGAAGCGCAAGGCGCTGCAATGGCTCAAGACGATTCCGTCGCAGGATAAAGTGAGTGTGATTGAAGCTGGCACCCTGCTTACGCCGCGCACTTCACTCGAGACAAAACGCTCCCAAACCATCAAAGCCATTCAGGGATTGAAGGCGACTTCGGGCAGCACGCGGATTGAAGAGGCATTCGAGTTTGCCACCAGCCTGCAAAGGCGTGCAGGCGGCGTTGCCGGCGAAATCGTTTATGCAGGTCCGGCCCGGCTTGCGAGCGGGGCAGCGGAGGTCGGCAAGATTCCGCAGAACCTGCGGCTTCTAGTGACCGATGCGTCCCTGAACAATCTTGGGATTCGCCGGGCCGGTGTGCGCCGCAGCCTCGAAGACCTGAGCGTGTGGGACATTCTGATTACCGTCAAGAACTACGCGGCGCAGACTAGGCCGCTCCAGATTGGTCTCTACTATGGCGGTGTGCCGGTGGCGAGTACAAACGCTGCGCTGCTTCCCGGAGCGGAACAGACCCTCACTCTGACCCACCGCACGAAGGCCTCCGGCATGCTTGAGATTCGCCTGCTTGGCAGCGACGATGTCGCTCTCGACAATCTTGTCGAACTCGAGTTGCCCGAACTCCCGAGCGTCAAGGCAAAAGTTTATTCCCGGGAGCCGCAACTCTGGCGTCCGATGCTTGCGGCGAACCCGTTGGTTGAGGCAAGCTACTTTAGCCCCGATCAATACGTGGCCGACGCAAAAGACGACAGCCTGTTGATCTTCGATGGCTTTGAGCCAACGAAGCCCGAAAAGAGTCCCGCGCTTTACGTGCTGGGCGGTACACAGGATTTGGTGTTGAAAAACTGGCGCACGGAGCACCCGATTGCGAGCGGCCTGCGCAGCCGCGATTTCCGCCTGAGCAACTCGAAAGTGTTGACGCTCAAGTCTGGTGAAATCAATGTGCTCGACGGCGAGACGGGGCCGTTGCTGGTTGCGGGCAAGGGCATCGTACGCATGGGCTTTCAGCCTGCCAAGACGGCGATGCGTCAGGAAGTGACGGGGCCGCTATTGATCGCGAATGTTCTTCGCTATCTGGCACCCGGCAGCTACAAGCAATGGGAGAGTGTTGCGGCGAGTCCGGGCGGAATCCAGTTGCCAGTTGGCGACGTGGAAGCGAAGACGCTGCAAGTGCTGACGGGTGATGGCAAAGCGTTGCCCTTCTCGGTTGAGAACGGGATGTTGCGCAGCTTCATGCCTTATCCGGGTACAGTTCGCGTTCTCGATGGAAGCCGCGAAGTGGTCTATTCACTGACACTGCCCGACCTGCCCGACAAGAGCTGGGATGCCCCATCTACAGTGGCTAGCGGGATTCCAGCAGATGGCCTAAGTTCTCCTGAAGTGAAGGAATTGTGGCGCTGGCTCGCGCTTGCCGGCGGCATCGTGCTGTTGCTGGAGTGGTGGCTGTTTGCCAAGCGCCAGCGACTCTGGCTCAAGATGGCGGCGCTGGCCGCAATTGCGATCGCGCTGTTTGGGCCCGCGATTTCGCTGTTTGAGACCAAGCTCGCCGTTACGATTCTGGCGGATACTTCCCAAAGTCTGACGCCGCAGGACATGGACACGCTTGCCGATCGTATCGGCCAGATCCAGCAGGCTCGCGGGCGTCACCTGGTGCGTGTGCTGCCCTTTGCCCGCAGCGTGCGTCCCCTTGCTCCAGAGGAAGCGGCCAGCCGTTTGAAGCCTACGCCGGGAGACCTTGGACGGGGCACAAATCTCGAAGCGGCAATCCGCGATGCAATTGCGTCCACGCCGGCCGATCTTGTGCCGCATCTGGTGCTGGTCAGCGACGGCATGGAAACAGAAGGCAACGCGATGCAGGCTCTGTGGCAGGCGCAACAGCTCAACATCCCCATCGATACTTTTTCACTGCGCGGCCGCCAGAAGCCGCAGCTCTCGATTAATGCCGTGAAGATGCCGCCACAGGCCTTTGCGGGAGAAAAATTCCCTGTTGAGATCAGCCTGCGTTCGCCGCGCGAGGCGACGGCCCGGATCGAGCTTAAGGCCGAAGGAAAAACGATTGGCGCGGGTGAAGTGAAGCTGAAGGCGGGGGTGAACGATCTCACCATCACTTCGTCGGTCACTACGTCGGGAGTGATTCATCTCTCGGGAAGCGTTGCCGCCGCCGATCTGGGTGAGACCACTTTCGATCAGGCTGTTTACATCAAGAAGCCGCGTATGCTTTATATTTCCCAAGATCCCGCCGGCACCGATATGAACTTCATGCGGGCTGTGGATGCGTATCAATTCGAGGTGGCCAAGCTCAGTGAATTGCCGCTTGCGGCGATGCAGAATTACGAAGTGATTGTGCTCAACAATCAGGATCTGGAAGGCTATTCGCCAGCCACCAAAGCGGCAATCGAAAATTACGTCAAGCGGGGAGGCGGCCTGCTTACCATTGGCGGAGAACGCAACCAGTACATCGACAAGAAACCCGGTACACCCGAAGATGCCCTCGAGCGTACATTGCCCGCCAAGCTCGCGCCACCGCGCAGCCCCGAGGGCACTTGTGTCGTGCTGATCGTCGACAAGAGTTCTTCGATGGAAGGGCGCAAAATGGAGTTGGCCCGCATTGCGACTATCGGCGTGATCGAGAATCTGCGGGCTATCGATCTGGTCGGAGTCCTGATCTTCGACAATTCTCATCAATGGGCGGTGCCGATCCGCAAGGCCGAAGACAAGGGACTGATCAAGCGGATTGTGGCCGGTGTTACGCCCGATGGCGGAACCCAGATTGCACCGGCAGTGGCTGAAGCCTTCAAGAAGATTGTGCCCGTGAAGGCAACCTTCAAACACATCGTACTTCTTACGGACGGGATCTCCGAAGAGGGAGATTCGATTAGTCTGGCCAAGGAGGCGGGTGCTCAGCGCGTTACGATTTCTACCGTTGGACTTGGGCAGGATGTGAACCGGGGCTACCTTGAAAAAATCGCCCAGTTCTCAAAAGGCAAAAGCTACTTCCTCACCGATCCAACCGGCCTCGAGCAGATCCTGCTCCGCGACGTCATGGAATTTACCGGCTCCACTGCCGTTGAGAAGCCCACTCTACCGATTCTTGTCCGCGCCGCCGAAGTGCTGGAAGGTACTGGAATCGATAAGGCACCTGTTTTGAAGGGCTATGTGAAGTACGAGACGAAGCCATCGGCGGATCTGCTGTTGAGTGTTCCCGGCGAGAAGGCGAATACGAGGGATCCGCTGCTGGCCCGTTGGCAGTATGGCTTGGGGCGCGTCACTGTATTCACTTCGGACGCGAAGAGCCGCTGGGCGGAGAACTGGATGGCTTGGCCGGGCTTTGACCGCTTCTGGGGCAACGTACTTCGCGACCTGCTGCCGCACTCGGCGACCGAAGACTCTTCACTTACTTTTGACCCAACGAACCGGGAGCTCGAAGTCACTTATCGTCTGCCCTCAAGCGAGGATGCAAAGGCCAAAGTCCCCGCGCTCTTCGTCTTCGGTCCGAATCAGTTTCAGCAGCCGGTGCCGGTACAGAAAGTGGCCGCCGGTGTCTTCCGCGGCCGCATCATGATTGGCGATCGTACTGGGCTGTTCCGGGTTCGACCAGCGGACACGACCCGTCTTTTTCCGGAGCTTGGCTTCTACCGGCAGGAAACGGAACTTGTGGAATACGGCAACAATCCTGAGTTGCTGAAGCAGGTTTCGGGCTTTAGCGGCGGGCGGGCGGAACCCAAGTCCGCCGATGTATTTCGCGGCGGTGGAAGGCAGATTGAAACTTCACTCGCCCTCTGGCCCTTGTTGCTGGGCCTGGCTATTTTGCTGAATCTCGCGGAGTTGTTTTTGCGCAAGGGTGCGCGCGAGTATTTGCAAAGGGGCCGGTCTGATACCGCCCCCGGCCTTAACCCAGTCGAAGCTTCGTAACAGTTTCGATGTGGTAGGTTTGCGGGAACAAGTCGATCAGAACCATTTCATCCACCTTGTAGCCTGCAGCGAGCAGGATGGCCAAATCGCGGACCAGCGTTGAAGGATCGCAAGAGACGATGCGTAGCTCGGGCGCCTGGATGCGCGCCAGTTGCTCCGTTGCCAGTTTGCCAAGGCCGCTGCGAGGCGGATCGGCAAGGATCACGTCTGGTTTTTCCGTGAGATCGGTCAAAAAAGCTTCGACGTCCGCTTGAACGTTGCGGATGTTCTCCACGCCATATTGCTTGGAATTTGCCTGGAGATCGAACATTGCTACCTTGCCCGATTCCACTGCCGTGACGCGTTCAAACTGTTTCGAGAGAGGCAGGCTGAACAACCCAACGCCCGCGTAAAGGTCCAGAGCATGCGCTCCCGAAAGGTTACGAATCGAGACGTCGGTGAGAGCATCCACGAGAAATCGGTTCACCTGGAAGAAGCTGCGATAACTCACCTTCCAGTCATACCCGGCTGCCTTGTAGGGGATGGCGCCGGACTTGGTACCGGGCACTTCGTGTCCCAGCCAGTCGAAAAAATGTTTGGCAATGGGCGAGTTGGTTTCGACCACGTTGAACTGCACGTCGGTCTCGTTGGTGAAGACTTCAAGGGACTTCAGGAATTTCGGGAAGCGGTGATCCTTGCTGATCCGGTTGAGAACAGCGAGGACTTCGTTGATCTTCGGCGACGACACGGGGCACTGGTCCACGGGTACGAGCTTGTGGCTGGCCACTTGAAGGAAACCAACTTTGCCATCGTGGAAGTGGAATTGAGTACGGTTGCGATAGGCGAGCGGATCGGCGCTGACGGTCTCGATCTCGACCCCCAGGTTCAGCTTGGCGCGATCAAAGAGTTCACGCAGGATGGTGCGCTTCCAGTGGAGTTGCTGTTCGTAGGGCAACTGCTGGTAGTTGCAACCACCACACGTGTCAAAGTGGCGGCAGGGGGGCGTGACGCGATCCGGAGATGCCTCGACAATGCGCTCGACGCGCGCATCGATAAAATTCGACTTGCTTTTTTTGGCGACGGCCTCCACCAGATCGCCGGGGGCGACCTTGGGCAGCAGGTAAACGCGCCCTTCATGACGGGCCAGGCCCGCACCTCCGTAAACAAGCTTTTCGATACGAAAAGTCTCGGAGGATGTTTCAGTGAGAGAATTGGTATTCGACATGAAAAAGAGGGTCTTATCGGGTGTGCAGCCCACCGGGAATCTACACATTGGCAACTATCTTGGCGCGCTCAAAAACTGGACAAAGATTCAGTACGACTACGAAAGCATATTCTGCATCGTAGACTTACACGCAATTACAGTTTACCAAGCGCCGGAAGAACTGAAGGGAAAGATCCTTGAGATCGCGGCGATCTTCCTCGCCTGCGGCATCGATCCGAAGCATTCGACGGTCGTTGTGCAATCCTCTGTTTCTGGTCACGCGGAGCTCTCGTGGTTGCTCACCTGCGTCACTCCAGTGGGTTGGCTTGAGCGGATGACGCAGTACAAATCCAAGGCTGTCGCGCAGGAAACCATCCTTGCAGGTCTGATGCAGTACCCGGTTTTGATGGCCGCCGACATTCTGCTTTATCAGGCTTCTGTGGTGCCCGTTGGCGACGATCAGAGCCAGCACCTGGAGCTCACTCGCGATATAGCCCAGCGCTTCAATTCGCTCTATGGCGAGACTTTTGTGATGCCCGAGACCAAGCTGCCAGCGGTTGGCGCTCGCGTCATGGGACTCGACGAACCAGAGAAGAAGATGAGCAAATCGGCCACGGGCAGTGGCCACGCGATCGCCCTGCTCGATCCGCCCGATGTGATCCGCAAGAAGTTGAGCCGGGCCACGACAGATTCCAACCCCCATGTGGATTTGGAAACCATGGGGCCGGGCGTACAGAATCTGCTCGCGATCTATCAGGCATTCGGCGAAGCGAGCGACGATGCGATGTCAGCGACATTCGCCGGCATGCGCTATGGCGATCTGAAGAAGACGGTTGCCGAAATGGTGGTTAGCCACCTTGAGCCGATTCAGCGGCGCTACCGGGAGATCACCGCAGACCCTGCCTACCTTGCGGGCATTCTTGAAGAGGGACGCGCCCGCGTGGCACCCATCGCAGCGGCGACCCTTCGGCTGACCAAGCAGCGCATGGGCGTCTACACCGGCTAGAGTTCTATGACCGGGAACGCAATCTCCCTTGGTAGCTATAGCAAACTGCTTCGTTCAAATCGTAACGTGCGCTTGCTTTGGCTTGCCCAGGTGATTAGCGAAATGGGCGACTGGTTTTACGCTGTGGCAATTTACAGCCTCTTGCTGGAACTGACGGGGAGCGCCCGCAGCGTCGCGTTGGCTACGGTCGCAATGGTCTTCCCGCAAGTGCTCATCTCGCCCATGGCCGGTGTCGTCAACGACCGCATGCGGCGCAAGCAGGTAATGATCGCGGCCGATATCGCGCGCTTCTTTATCGTGGGATCGATGATTTTCGCCCAATCCGCAGACCGCATCTGGCTGATCTATGTGCTGATGATTCTTGAGACGATGATGTGGGGATTCTTTGAACCGGGGCGTTCCAGTCTGATGCCCAACCTGTGCCGCGACGAGAAAGAGGTTCTGGTTGCCAATGCGCTTGGCTCTACAACCTGGGCCGTCAATTTTCTACTGGGTTCGGTGCTGGGTGGAATCGTAGCTGCAAGCTTCGGGCGCAATAGCGTCTTCGTGATCAACGCCTTTACCTTCCTGGTATCGGCATGGCTGCTTACGCGCACACAGGTGCAGGAGCAGCACCTCGAAGGGCAGCCGCCCTTGCGCTTTCGCGATCTCTTCAACTTCTCGCCGATCCTCGATGGGTGGCGCTACATTCGGGGGCATGCCAGCTTGAAGCCAATTCTGCTGATCAAAGGTGGCATCGGCTTGATCGGTGCAAATTGGGTCTTGCTTCCGGTACTTGGAGAAGGCCAGTTTCGTCTGGATGGATGGGGTCTGTCTTCGACTCAAGCGGGGATGCTCGGGATGAGCACTTTGATGGGGGCGCGGGGGATTGGAAGTTTGATTGGGCCCATGCTTGGTGCGGGGCTGATTTCGATGCAGTTGAGCCGACTCCGCTGGGCGATCACGCTTGGCTTTGTGATCGCCTCCGTTGGTTATCTTGGGCTGGGCTTTGCGCCGAGTCTTTTGCTGGCTGCGGTCGCAGTGGTGATCGGGCACGCGGGAACTTCGATGAACTATGTCTTTTCTTCAACGCTTGTGCAGACCTTGAGTGAAGACCGATTCCGCGGCCGGGTGACGAGTACGGAGTTTGCGCTGATGATGACCTCGATCTCGATTTCGAGCTTTTGCGCTGGAGAAGCGATTGACCGGGGCATTCCGCCACAGCAGGTGGCGATGTGGGTGTCGGGGCTTACGCTCACTCCAATCGTGTTTTGGCTGTGGACTACGAAGAAATGGTCCTGATGTCGGTGAAGCCCTCCTCCAGTGTGGGCGGCTGAATCCGCTCGACCATGGATCGAATTACGTCTTCCGGCACTACCCGCTCTCGACCCCGGTTACGGTCCAGCGCCAGATCTAGCGGAATCGCAAAGTAGACTGCTTCCACGGGAACATTGAATTTTTTTGCCAACTGCAGCCAAGGCTTGCGATCGCGCCGCCGCAGGTTGGTCGCGTCGATGATCGTTGGGCCGACCCCGATTTCGAGACGTGCTCGAAGCAGATGCCTCATAGCGCCGAAAACTTTACCGTGAATCGACTGGTTGGTTTCGTCGCCGCTTAGTAAACCGCGCATCTCGTCGGAGCTCAAAACGGTATGACCCTGCTTACGGGCCCAGGTTGATTTTCCCGAGCCCGGCACTCCGATCAGAACGATGACGCTGCTATGTGCCACTGTTTTATTTTCGCTTGTTCTTCGCTGCGCTGCTTCACGACAGCTCTGCGCGGCTGCCAGCTTCGCTTCCGCAGGGGATAAACTTACTCTAAAGCGGACTACGCTATTCCTCTACTCAGCCATGCTCACTCGCCGCTCACTCCTCCTCGCCTCCCTCGCCAGCCCCGCCTTCTCCCAAGGTGTCGCCTCGCGCGGCGTCCAGGCAGCTCCCCGCGGCAAGGCCTCCGGCCGTCCCTTCCCCGCTAACTTCGTCGACGTCGCCAGCCAGGCCGGTCTCCTCCATCCCACCGTCTACGGCAATCCGGATCATAAAGATTACATCCTCGAATCCATCGGCTGCGGTGTCGCCTTCTTCGACTACGATCAAGACGGCTGGCTGGATATCTTCGTCCTCAACGGATCCATGCTTTCCGGCCACCCGGCCGGTGTCTCCAATCGGCTCTACAAGAACAACCGGGACGGCACCTTCACCGACGTCACCGAAAAGGCCGGCCTTCTCAGTTCCGGTTGGGCATCCGCAGTCTGTCTGGGCGATTACAACAACGACGGACACGACGACCTCTTCATCACCTATTGGGGCCAGAACGTCCTTTACCGGAACAACGGCGACGGCACCTTTACCGACGTCTCCGCCAAAGCGGGCCTGCTTCACGCAACCCGCCGCTGGGGTGCCGGCTGTACTTTTCTCGATTACAACCGCGATGGCCACCTCGACTTATTCGTCTCCAACTATGTCGATTTCGACCCCGCCAAAGTCCCTAAACCCGGTGGCAGTTCTTACTGCAATTGGAAAGGCATCCCGGTAAACTGCGGCCCGCGCGGACTCCCGCACGTCACCCACTCCCTCTACCGCAACAATGGCGACGGCACTTTCACCGACGTCTCCAGCGCCTCCGGCATCGCCAAGAGCCGCGGCAGCTACGGCATGACTTCCGTCTCCGCCGACTTCAATAACGACGGCTGGCCCGACATCTACGTCGCCTGCGACTCCACCCCCAGTTTTCTCTTTCAGAACAACAAGAACGGCACTTTCACCGAAATCGCCCTCGAAAGCGGCGTGGCCCTCAATGAAGACGGTATGGAACAGGCAGGCATGGGTCTGGGGATCGGCGACTATGACCTTTCCGGCAGCCTCGATATCTTCAAAACCCACTTCGCCGACGACACGAACGTCCTCTACCGCAACGACGGCAAGGGCAACTTCGCGGACGTCACCACCCAATCCGGCCTCGGCGTCGAAACCCGCTTCATCGGCTGGGGCGCCGGCATTGTCGACCTCGATAACGACGGCCACCCCGACCTCTTCTACGTCACTGGCAATGTCTATCCGGAAATCGAAAAGAAACTCCCCCGCTACCCCTTCCGAACACCGCGCATCATCTTTCGCAACCTTGGAAACGGGACGTTTGAGGAACTTCTGGATAAGGGCGGGCCCGCCATGGCGGAGAGCCATTCCAGCCGCGGCTGTGCCTTCGGCGATTTCGACAACGACGGCGATCTCGATATCCTCATCCTCAACATGGGAGAGGCGCCCTCCCTTCTTCGCAACGACCTCAAAACCACGCACCACTGGCTCAAGGTGAAGCTGGAAGGAAGCGTCTCGAACCGGACCGCCATCGGTGCCCGCGTCATCGCCACGTATGGCGGCCGCCGCCAGGCCCAAGAGGTGTTAAGCCAATCGAGCTTCTACTCGGTCAATGATCTCCGCCTCCATTTTGGGCTCGGCACGGCCACCACCGCGTCGCTGGAAGTTCGCTGGCCCAACGGCCGCACCGAGACCTTCGCCAACGTCCCGGCGGACCGCCTGATCCGCATCAAGGAAGGCCAAGGCATCCTTAGCGCCGATCCACTCCCTCGCCGCTAGCCTCCTGCCGCGTCACCTCCCTATGGGGCCCCGCCGCCGACCTCCCGTCCCCCTTTGCTGCGCGCAACCGGCGAAACTCCGCCAGCGCCCGCTGCTGCCCCGCAGTATCTCCGGCCGCCCGGTATACCTGCGCCAAATGAAACGGCGGAATCTCGTCCCCCGGATCAAG
>JBKJSR010000190.1:0-2631 GCA_046594355.1 Bryobacter sp. | reverse complement strand
CAGACTTTTAGCAATTTGTTCTTGACAGAACCGGTATTCTCATGGAAGCCGCGACCGTCCCAGCGTTGCCTCCATTTTCCTATCGCGGACCCACTACTGTTCGCAATCGCTGGAGGCGTCCCACAAGCGGACACACTCTCCACTGCCCTTCCAGTTGTAAAAACTCAGCTATCAGCCTCAATCTAAAACAGTTGCTCGTCTAGCATCAGCTTGGCTCGATACGTGCATCTGCTAAAGTCGGAAATCATGGATATTAAGCGCGAAGGCATTGGACGAAAAAAGCTCATCCGTCGTGTCGTCCTCGGAGTCGTCGCCGTTGCTGCACTCGCCGCAACCACTTTCGGCTTAAGCCGCCTCAAGCCCGCCGCGCCCAACGTCGAGTCGGCGACACTCTGGTTTGGCAGTGCCAAGCGCGGCTCCATGCTCCGTCAGGTTCGCGGCTTGGGAACTTTGGTGCCGCAGGAAATTCTTTTCGTACCCGCCACCAGCGAAGGCCGGGTGGAAAAACGCCTGATGCTGCCCGGCACCACCGTTTCCGCCGGCACGGTAATCGTCGAATTGTCCAACCAGGAATTGATGACTGCGCTGAGCGACGCCGAATGGGCCATCAAAGCGGGCGAAGCCGAAATGCTCGATCTCAAAGTCCGTCTGAATCGCGAAAAGCTCGAGCAAAAATCGAAGACCGCGCAAGTCCAGAGCGAACAGGTGCAGGCGCAACTCAGCTATGATCGCGACTCCAAACTTTTCAAAGAAGGCCTCACCGCCGACCTCACCGTCAAGCTCTCAAAGGCCAAGGCCGAAGAGCTCTTACACCGTCTCGAAATCGAACGCGAACGCCTCGCTTCTAACGACGACATGATCAGCGCGCAAGTAGAAGCCAAGCGCGTCAATATCGAAAAGCTTAGGGCTGCCTTCACCCTCAAGAAGAAGCAGGTCGCCGACTTGCGGGTCCGCGCCGGAGTAGACGGCGTCTTGCAGGATCTCCCCGTTCAGGTTGGTCAGCGAGTGACGATGGGCACGGTTCTTGCCAAAGTCAGCCAGCCCTGGCGCCTGAAGACCGAACTCAAAATCCCCGAAACGCAGATGAACGAGATCCGCATCGGCATGCCCGCCGACATCGACACACGTAACGGAATCATCAAAGGGCAAGTATCGAGAATAGATCCTGCTGCAGTGAACGGAACGGTAACCGTTGACGTACGTCTATTAGGAGAATTGCCTCCCGGTGCCCGGCCCGACCTCAGTGTCGACGGCACCATCGAGATTGAGAAATTAACGGATGTGCTCTACGTCGATCGTCCCGTGATTGGGCAGGCCAATGCAAGCGTCGGCCTCTTCCGGGTGAATCCGGATGGAAAAGAAGCCGAGCGCGTGCAGGTGAAGTTTGGCCGCAGCTCGGTAAATACGATTGAAGTGATAAGTGGCCTGAAGTTGGGCGACAAGGTAGTGCTCTCCGACATGAGTCAATGGGATGCACATAACAGAGTAAGACTGAACTAATGGAGCTAGATACAATGAGCGCAACGCAGCAAGACCTGCTGACAATGGACGGCGTGACCAAGGTGTTTCTGACGGACGAAGTGGAAACCCACGCTCTCAGCGGTATTCATGTAAACATCCGCAAGGGCGAATATGTTTCGATCTCCGGGCCTTCCGGCTGCGGCAAGTCCACTCTGCTTGCCATCCTCGGCCTCCTCGATTCTCCTTCGGGCGGCACTTATGTCTTGAACGGGCGTCCCGTCCAGAGCCTCAAGATGAGCGAACGCGCCCGCATCCGCAATCGCGAGATCGGCTTTATCTTTCAGGCCTTCAATCTCATTGGCGACCTCAACGTTTATGAGAACGTGGAATTACCGCTCACTTACCGTGGTATGTCGGGTACTGAACGAAAGAAGCGCGTTCACGATGCCCTCGAACGCGTCGGCATGGGCCACCGGGTCAAGCATTTCCCCTCCCAACTCTCGGGCGGTCAGCAACAGCGCGTGGCTGTGGCCCGCGCTCTGGCCGGCGATCCGGCCATCCTGCTTGCCGACGAACCCACGGGTAATCTCGATTCCGCCAATGGCGAAGCCGTCATGGAACTCATGCGCGAACTCCATAGTGGTGGAGCCACCATTTGCATGGTTACGCACGATGTCCGTTACGCCAAATACGCCGACCGCACCATCAAGCTCTTTGACGGCCGCATTGTCGAAGAAACGAGTGAACAACTGGTGGCTGCCGTCGAGGCCGACCAATGAGACGGCAACTGGAGCGCTACTTCGAACTCTTTCCGCTCATCGCCATTATTCTGATTCTGGTCGCACGCGAGCATTGTCGGCAATCGGCACCGCAAATGGGTGAGTATGAGCGCTCTGGCTTTGAGTTCGCCGCGCCGCCGGTTGAAGTCGAGATGCCGCGTCTGATTTTGCGCTAGTACCACGACCGCTTAAATGCGTTCGTAAGTTCGCAGCCGCGATACCGAGCCAGTCTTGGCGGTCGAAGCACTAGCTCTTTCCAAAACTTTAGAAGTAATTCCTTAAGCGAACTGCATTGAGACAAAAACTATTTTGCGTGCCGGGACAACACATGCGTGATTTTCAATTCGCGTTTCGCCGCCTGCTCAAAAGCCCGATGCAGTTGTCCGCCGGC
>JBKJSR010000017.1:0-3038 GCA_046594355.1 Bryobacter sp. | reverse complement strand
TTTTTAAGGAGGCGCACCTCAAGTATGTTGAGGCCGCCTATAAAAAGCAGTTCAAGAAGCCATTTCCGGTAAGCGCGCGCGGGCAGAGCGCCTTGCACACCATCCTGGGCTTTGATCACTCAGACCGCGTCGACGTAGGTGTGAACCCGGACGACGAAGAGGGTCAATGGCTGCGCGGCCAGTTGCAGACCTTGCGCGTGCCCTACATCGCACTGCGCGCAATGATTCCAGGAAACAGCACTGCACCCCATGTTCACATCGGATTGCCTAGCAACCGCCTCAAGAACGCGGACACAGCGAGTGGCGGCGGTCTAAACTAGGAACTCAACCAAATCACCATGCCCGACCCCGCCAGCACGCCTTCCAAGCTCCGTGTACTCATTCCCGCCGAAAAGATCAAAGACCGCATTGCGGAACTCGGCAAGCAAATCAGCGAAGACTACAAAGGGCCGATTATCATGATCGGCATCCTCAAGGGTGCCTTTATTTTTATGTCCGATCTGGCGCGTGTGATCGACAATCCGACGCGCATCGACTTCATGGGAATTTCCAGTTACGGAAATGCCAAGTCCACCTCGGGAGAAGTCAGGCTCACCAAGGATCTCGATATGAGTGTCGAAGGCCTCGACGTTCTGGTCGTTGAGGATATCGTCGATAGCGGCGTAACACTCACTTATCTCATTCACTTACTGAGCCAGCGCCGGCCCCGCTCCATCCGCATCGCCGCAATGCTCGACAAGCCAGACCGCCGCATGCGCCCCATCAAAGTGAACTACTGCGGATTTGAGATCCCCGATGAATTCGTCGTGGGTTACGGTCTCGACTATGCGGAAGAATACCGTAACCTCAAAGACATTTGCGTGCTCGAAACCTAAGCTAGACCTTCGGCTTCGGCGCTGGCAGGGCAAAAGCCTTGCACGCGCTATCAAAGCCCTGCTTGCCGTGTGTACCGTCGCAAAACGGCTTGTTGCCGCTCAAACCGCAGCGGCAAAGACCAATCGCGGTGCGGCCGGCGAGGTCGAAAGCATTCCCTTCGGTATCCACAATCGTGAACTCACCTTCGATCCGGATAGGACCATTGTTGAAAATCGTAACTTTGGTTGACATAGGCTGAAAGAGAGATGATCTCACGCCACGTCTTGCTCTGGATAATCGGATTGCCTCTTCTCCTTGCGCAGTCTTTGCAGCAACAGGACATCCTTCGACTTGCGCGTATCAAAAGCGCAATCAGGAAGCATCTCGACGGCATGCCAAACTATACCTGCCTGCAGACCGTTGAGCGCTACCGCCGCCTGCCCGATGGCAAGAACGAAAGCCTCATTGATGTGCTGCGCCTCGAAGTCGCTTATGTGGCGGGCAGGGAATTATTTGCCTGGCCGGGCTCGACGCGATTTGAAGACACTGAGCTTCGCGACATCGTCAGCACCGGAGCCTTCTCCACGGGATCATTTGCATTACATGCCCGCGCGATTTTTCTCGGCGATGGCACCACCTTCAGCTTCAGTGGCGAAGAAATATTTGAAGGCAAGCCCGCCTGGCGCTTCAACTATGCAACAGCGCAATTTCGCAGCGGTTATCAGATCCGTAACCCTAAAAAAGGCATCAGAGCCACCGTTGCTTATCACGGCAGCATCTGGGCGGATCGGCGCAACTACGACCTCTTGCGTATCGCCATTGAAACCGGCGATATCCCGCCCGAAATCGAAATCGAGCTGGCTCGCGACCAACTGGATTATCAACTGATGAAGATCGGCACGACAGATGCGCTACTGCCTCGCCAAAGTGAGATGCAGATTACCGACAACAAAGGTAACGTCGGCATCAACCGCACTCGCCTGAGCCGCTGCAAACAGTATTCGGGGGAAAGCACAGTCTCTTTCGAAGACAAGGAAGACGTCGTCTTAGAGAGCGTAAAGCCGCAGCGCATTCTCGTTTTTGAGCCGCACACGGAACTCGAACTCGCCCTCGACCGCGCTATCGACCACGAGTCGAGTGCGGTGGGCGACGAGATTCAGGCGACGCTACGCAACAACATCCGTATTGGCAAGAACATCATCGCCGCCAAAGGCAGTATCGCCAAAGGCCGCATCCTAAGGCTCGAACACCATGAGGGCGACTACTCCACCTACAACATCACGCTCCTTTTTGAAGAATTGACCGGCCCGGACTGGCGGGCACCGCTCAAGCTCCGCCTGATTCGCACCGACCCGATGACGGGATTACCCCGCGATCTCAGGCAGCGAACGAACACGGTCCGCAGCATATCTTTTCCCGAGAGCGATACCAACGGCTTTCTCGTCTTCAACAAGAAGCTGAAACTCCCGCACGGCTTCACCACGATATGGCAGACTCAGTAGTGAAATAGCTAAGGACACACCGTTGATTCAATTCGAGCTTCCCACCGACCGCGCACTTTTCGAAGACGCACTTGTCTTCGCCCAGCAACAGACAAAGGCTCTCATCGACAGCCACCCCGGCTTCTATCCGCTCTACACAAAAGACGGTAAATGGAAGCACGAAGGCGAGGCCTGGACGCATTGGTGCGATGGATTCTTTCCCGGCATGATGTGGACCTTCGCCCGCCATAACAAAGGCGAAGTAGCCCAATACTGGAAGGGCAAAGCAATTGAACACACCAAGCCGCTTGAGTCCCGCAAGACGGATCGCGAAGTCTACGACCACGGCTTTCTTTACTTCTCGACTTACTACCGCTGGCTCGCCATGGACAAAGACCCGGCGCTCAAGGAAGTGCTGGTGAGCGCCGGCAACACGCTAGCCCAGCGTTACCAGGAAAAAGGCGCGTACCTTCGCAGTTTTGTAGCCCCCAATTCGTTATTTATCGACAGCATGATGAATGTCGGAATCATCTTCTACGCGGCCCGTGAAACCGGTGACAAACGGCTCCGCGAAATCGCCGTGCGGCATGCCCTTACAGTTCGCAAGAATCTGATCCGGGGCGATGGCTCCTGCGCGCAGGAAGGCATCTTCGATTCCGACTCCGGAGAGTTTCTCGAACAATCCACGCACCAGGGATTCCG
>JBKJSR010000630.1:0-4281 GCA_046594355.1 Bryobacter sp. | reverse complement strand
GCGGATATTGCCGCCCTCAATGAGCGTCGCGTGGCCGACCTGGACTCCGGCAACATCGGTGATTGCGTTCAGATGGCCGACGGGCAACTGTCCCGGAATGATCCCCCAGTCGCGGATTCGTTTGCGGCCTTCGATAAAGAATGCGGCCAATAGTGTGCGTCGCAAAAGCATTGCCATTAGAATATCGAGATGTCGTCTCTTTCACGCCGTTCTTTTCTGGCTGGGCTTTCGCCATTGCTCGCGCAAGGCACGAGCCGACCGAACATTTTGTACATCATGTCGGACGACCATGCGGCGCACGCGATTTCCGCCTACGGCAGCCGCATCAATTCAACTCCCAATATCGACCGCATCGCGAAGGAAGGGGTCCGCCTCGACAATTGCTTCTGCACCAATTCGATTTGTACTCCGTCGCGAGCGGCGATTCTGACTGGGCAATACAGCCACAAGAATGGAGTCTACACGCTGAACGATGCACTCGATCCGAAGCGGATGACGATGCCGAAGTATTTGCAAATGGGTGGCTACGAGACGGCCATGATCGGCAAGTGGCATCTGGTGAGCGAGCCGCAGGGCTTTGATTTCTGGCGCATACTTCCAGGCCAGGGAGCTTATTACGATCCGGAATTTATCGAGGCTTCGGGCCGTAAAAAGTACAAGGGCTATTGCACGGATCTCATCACCGACTTCAGCCTGGACTGGCTGAAGAATCGCAATGCCGAGAAGCCGTTCTTTTTAATGTGCCATCACAAGGCGCCGCATCGGGCCTGGGACCCCGCACCAAAGTACAAGGATTTTCTCAAGGATGTAAGTGTCGCCGAACCGGACAACCTGTACGAAAAATTGAATGGACGCGCGCAAACTGTGCAGCAGGTGAAGATGCGCGTTGGGGAAGACAACACCGAACGCGATCTCAAGATGAAGGCACCGGAGGGATTGAGCGGGGATGCGTTGCGCAAGTGGGCTTACCAGCTTTATATCAAGGACTACTTGAGGTGCGTGCAGTCTGTGGACGACTCGGTAGGCAGGATACTCGATCATCTCGACAACAACAATCTGCGGGAAAACACGCTGGTTGTGTATACGTCGGATCAGGGGTTTTTCCTGGGAGATCATGGGCTTTTCGACAAGCGGCTGATGTATGAAGAATCGCTGCGGATGCCTTTTCTCGCCAGGTATCCGAAAGAGATCAAGGCGGGGAGCCGCAACTCGGACATTACGATCAATGTTGACTTCGCGCCTACCTTTCTCGATTACGCCGGGCTCGGTCGCGATCAGAATATGCAGGGCGAATCGATGCGCACGAATTTACAGGGACGGACGGCTGCGAGCTGGCGCCAGTCGATGTATTACCGCTACTGGATGCACAACAGTAACGACCATCATGTACCGGGCCACTATGGCGTGCGCACGAAGCAGAACAAACTGATTTGCTATTACAACAAAGCTTTGAATATGAAGGGGGCACAGCCGCCGGACGGGACGCCAGAGTGGGAGTTTTACGACCTCAAAAAGGACCCGCGCGAAATACGGAACGCGATTGCGGATTCGCGGGAAGCGGCAACGATCGCAAATCTAAAAAGAGAGCTCACGCGGCTGCAACATAAGTTTGGAGACGAGCCGGCGCACTTTTGAGGGCCGGCGCTTTGTTTAGTTGAGTACGAGGATTGTGCCTTGGTCGAGAGCTGCGAAGACTTTGCCGGAAGGGGTTGCAGAGAGCACGATGCTTTGAGCGGCGGCCCTATAATCAACCGGGATGTCTACCCAGTTTTGCAAATCTTTGGAATGCTTGATCTTCACCTTGGTAGGGACGGGCAACGCGCCAAGCCGTTCCGTGCAGGCGAGGTAAGCACCATCACCGGGAATGTAGAGGATGTCCTGGAACTCGACTTCCTTGAGGCGGAGGATGCGTTCTGCGCTTTTATTCATGCGCGGAAAGGCGGCGTACAGCTCGCCGCCATAGGCAAAGCTCTTGTCGAACTTGAGGAGTGTGAGTGCCGTTCCATCGCTACCAATGACTGAGCGGTGAATCTGACCAAAGCCCGAGACTTCGGATTTCTTCCAGGTTAATCCGCCGTCTGCCGATTCCATAGAGACCATCGTCCTGGGTGTGCTGTTTTTGTAAGCAGCCATTTCCGGCTCCATCCAGCCAGGCAGATCGGAGCGAGTGCGGCGGACCGGCGGTTCGGAACCACCTGAGACGAGGCCGATCTTACCATTCCAGAATTGCACCGAACGATAAGTCATCGTTTCGGGATTGCCTGACACCTGGGCGGCTTCTGGCACGTGACGCCAACTCTTGCCCGCGTCCACAGTTCTCATGAAGGTCTTCTTGCGGCCAACCAGGAAGCCCCGCTCGTTGTCGATGAAATGAACACGAAGGGCGTTGTCCTGACGGGAAAGCTTTTTCCACTGAAGACCACTTTCGGCGCTGAACCAGACTTCCCCTTTTTCGCTGACTGCCCAGAGGGAGGAATCGTTGAGTGGGAAGAAGGAACGCGGGATGAATTTCAGTTCGGATTGAATCCAGGTCTGTCCGCCGTCGCTGGTCGCCAACTGCACGCCTTTGACCCGTCGTGCATCGTCAATTGTGCCTCCGACGGCCCACCCACGGCGGTCGGAACCAAAAGCAAAGTCGGTGAGTATGAGCTTTGAATCCGGCTTGAGATAGAAAAAACTGCGCACAAATTTCTGGTTGGCGGCGAGAGCCATTCCAGGCATAGCAAGAAGTAGAGATCGGCGGCTGAACATGGAGATTCGCTTAGTTGGATGCAAGCGCACCGACGAGGGTTGCCACTTCTTCCCCAGAAGTCTTGCTCTCGAGTTTGGCTTGCGTGAGAAGCACGCCAACCTGTTCGCCGACCGTGGTGAGTGTTTCCATCTCTTCCCCGGTGAAGATGTGCGGCCTGCGATGCTGGACGTTGATGACGCCGACCACTTTGTTGCGGGCGATGATGGGAGCGGAGAGAAAAGCATCGTACTGATCTTCCGGAAGCTCGGCAAAAGTTTTGAAGCGGGGATCGAGAAAGGCTTCTTTGCTGATCGCAATCAGACGGCGTTCGCGAGCAACCCAGCCGGTGAGACCTTCGTCCATGCGAAGCCGAAGATTGCCGAGAACGCCGGGAGCAGGATTATTCGATGAACAGAGTAGGAGATCTCCTTTATCGAGGAGATAAAGCAGGCAGGAATCGCCGTGCATGAATTCGAGGACGAGCGTATTGATGGCCGCGAGAACCTGCTTGAGGCTGAGCTCTTTTACCATCAAACGACTAATTTTCTGAAAGAGGCGTAGTTGCTGCTGCGCCCGCTCCAACTGCGATTCCAGCTCTTTTACCTTGGACACTGCTTCATTATTGCAGGTCAATTCCGATAGAATCGCGGGATGCTCCTTTCTCTGATTTTTGTTCTCTTATCCATTCCCCTTTCGGCTCAATTTCGCATGCAGGAAATCGGCTCGGGGCTTGGGGTTGTTTATGCCGTGCGGCTCGCGGATGTCAATGGAGACGGCAGGCAGGACGTGGTTGCGATCACGGGTGGCAAGGTGATCTGGTACGAGAATCCGAGTTGGGAAGCACACGTGATTAGCGAGAAAGTGGCACCGATGGATCATGTGTCCATCGCCGCTTACGACATCAATAGCGACGGATTGCTCGATTTTGCACTGGCGGCGGAATGGCAGCCGAGGGAGCGGGTTGTGAAGGGTACGATGCACTGGCTCGAACAATTGCCGGGCGGGAAGTGGAAGCTGCACGATGTAGGGAAGGTGCCGGGGGCGCACCGGATTCGATGGGGAGATGTGAACGGGGACGGCAAAAAGGAGTTGGTAGTGGTGCCACTCGAAGGCAAGGCGCTCGTTTATTTTTTGCCGGACTGGAGGGTGGAGGTGGCAGCGGAGAACCTGGAGCTGGCGCACAATTTCTTTTTTGAAGACATGGACGACGATGGCGTTTTGGATATCGTGATCGCGTCGAAGCAAGGCATGGAGACCGTTACGCGAAGTAAGGACGGGGTGTGGAAGCGATGGATGACCGGAGAGGGCGCGGCGGGGGAAGTCGTTGTGGGCAGGGTAAACCGGTACCGTGCCGCGGCAACGATCAATCCCTTTCATGGCGACACGCTGACCATCTATGAAGAGCCGACACCGAAGCTGACACCGCAAGGGCCGCCGCCACCCGCGACTTGGCACAGCGCGTTGGGTACGAGTTGGCCCAAGGCTTTTGTGGACCCGGCGGTCTATGGCGGTCATGCATTGGGATGGGGCGATTTTGACGGCGATGGGAG
>JBKJSR010000474.1:0-2780 GCA_046594355.1 Bryobacter sp. | reverse complement strand
GCGACGGCTGGCCAGACCTGCTCCTGCTCAATTCCAAAGACTGGGTACCGCGCGGCCGCAAGAGCCTCAGCGCGCTCTATCGCAACAACAAGAACGGAACCTTTACCAACGTCACTGCCGGCAGCGGCCTCGATGTAGAATCCTTCGCGATGGGCGGCGCCGCCGCCGACTACGACAACGATGGCCGCGAAGACCTCTACATCACTTCTCTCGACGGAGACCGCCTCCTCCACAACGAAGGCAACTTCAAGTTCCGCGACGTCACCGCCTCCGCGGGCATCGCAAACAAAGCCTTTGGCACCAGCGCCGCCTGGCTCGACTACGACCGCGACGGCAAGGCCGATCTCTTCGTCGGCAACTACGTTCAATGGAACGCAAAGGGCGATCTGTTCTGCTCGCTCGACGGTGCGACCAAGAGCTATTGCACCCCCGAATCCTACAAAGGCCAGAGCGTCAAACTCTACCGCAATCTGGGCAACGGCAAGTTTGCGGACGCCACGCAAAAAGCGGGCCTGGGCGAGCCCACTTCAAAGACCCTGGGCGTGGCCATCTTCGACTACAACAGCGACGGCTGGCCCGACATCTTCGCCGCCAACGACACCCAACCCAACAAACTCTACCGCAACAATCACAACGGTACCTTCACCGAAGAAGCCGTTGCCGCCGGCATCGCCTTCGGTGAGGACGGCGTCGCGCGTGGCGCCATGGGCGTCGACGCCGCCGACTACGATCGCACTGGCCGCCCCCACCTGCTTGTAGGCAACTTTTCCAACCAGATGCTCGGCCTCTATCACAACGAAGGCAAAAGCCTCTTTGTCGACGAAGCCCCACGCCGCACCATCGGCAAGGCCAGCCTGCTCAGCCTCGCCTTCGGTGTCTTTTTCTTCGACTTCGACAACGATGGCTGGCTCGACATTTTCGCCGCCAACGGTCACATCGATGAAGAGATCAACCGCGTCCAGCCCAAGGTCAACTTCCGCCAGGCACCGCTGCTCTTCCGCAATACCGGCAAGGGCGGCTTTGAAGATGTCTCCCGCAGCCGGGGCACAGACCTGATCAAGCCCATCGTCGCCCGCGGTGCCGCCTATGCGGACTATGACCGGGACGGCGACCTCGACATCGTCATCAACAACAATCACGGCCCCGCCGTGCTCTTCAAAAACGAAGGCGGCGGCAAACTCTCCTGGATCGGGTTGAAGCTTGAAGGCACTCAATCCAACCGCTCCGCTCTCGGCGCACTCGTCCGCATCGAAGCCGTCTCAGGCAAACAATGGCAGACGGTGCGTTCCGGCTCGAGCTACCTCAGCCAATCCGATCTCACCCTCCACTTCGGCCTCAGCATGGACACGGTGGTCAAATCGATCGAAGTGGAATGGCCCAGTGGCAAAAAGCAGCGTTTCTTTAACATCCCCGTCCGCAAGCGCTATGCACTCCGCGAAGACTCTGAGAAACTGTTAGAGAAATGAACGAACTCAAGTTAAGGATCGCCGCGATCACCGACGAATTCTCCCCCTCAGATCTGGAAGCGGCCCTCGTCCCCATGGCCTCCATTGGCATGACCGGTGCCGAGCTCCGCGTCGTCAATGGCAAGAACATCATGGACCTCACCGACGACGAAGTGCTCCGCGCCAAGGACCTCTGCGCCTCTAAGGGCATCTCCATCATCGGCATCGCTTCCCCGATCCTCAAGTGCGTTCTCCCCAATGGACCGGCTGTCGATACCCGTTTCCAGCAGGATATCTTCAACTCCAAACACACCTTCGACGATCAGCCCCGTCTCCTCGACCGCGCCTTCCGCCTTTGCGAATTAACCGGTGCCAGCTTCATCCGCGTTTTCAGCTACTGGCGCACCGTTCAGCCAGAAGCCTGCTTTGACGCAGTCGTCACGGCCCTCTCGGGTCTTGCGCAACAAGCCGCCAAACAAAACGTCGTCATCGGTATCGAGAACGAACACGCCTGCCACATCGGTACCGCCGCAGAATCAAAAGCGATACTCGCCGCCGTGCAGCACCCCAACCTCAAGCTCGTCTGGGACCCCGCCAACGCCCTCGTCGCCGGCGAAGTTCCTTTCCCGCATGGCTACTCTCTGCTGCCCCCCGATCGCATTGCCCACGTACACGTCAAGGATTGCCACATGGAAGGCCACACGCCCGTCTGGGGCCCCGTCGGCAGCCGTCACGTCGATTGGAAGGGTCAAGTCGCGGCTCTGCTTGCCGATGGCTACACTGGCTACCTCAGCCTTGAGACCCACTGGCCGGGTCCGGACGGCAATAAGATGCTCGGCTCCACAATCTGCGGCTGGAACATGCGCGGCCTCGCCGCAGGCTGACACCCAGGAGCTTTCGTCTCGTGCCTTACACGCAACAAGAACACGCCATCTGGCGCAAACTCTACGAACGGATGTTGCCGCAATGGGATCGTTGCGCTACGCCTGTATTCCTGAATGGTGTGGACAAGCTGGCGCTTGCTCCGGATCACGTCCCGCAACTCAGTGAAGTCAACGCCCGCCTCGCTCCGCTCACCGGCTTTCAGGCCGTCGAAGTACCCGGCTTTGTACCGGCGGTTGAATTCTTTGCCTATCTCAGATCCCGCCGCTTCCCTACCGTAACGAGTGTCCGTCGAGAGGATCAGCTCGATTATCTTCCCGAGCCTGACATCTTTCACGATGTGGCCGGCCACGTCCCTATGCACACCAATCCCGTCTGTGCCAAAGCTCGAGAGCGCATCGGCAAAGACGGGATTGGTGTGCATAGGGACGTGGCCGGCCACATCGTGAAAGA
>JBKJSR010000472.1:0-12323 GCA_046594355.1 Bryobacter sp. | reverse complement strand
CCGTCGGCAACTGCATCCTCTAGCGCTTTGATTACAACACTGGGATAGGTGGTGTCGTTGACTCCCCGGCTGCCAAACACTTTATAGTTACCCAGATAAGCGCGCGGAGCGACACCGGAAATGCGGCCGATTGGAGAATCGTGATCCTGACCGGCAGCAACCATAGCTGTCGCCGTGCCATGACCGATGCGGTCACGAGGAGTATTGTCGTCGGGCCGGGTGTTGACAGGATCGGTTCCAAAGGCGAAGTTCAGCAGATCGACGTAACTGCGCGCGGCGATCACTTTGTTGTTCGTGAAGTTGCAATCGCCGTTATCCGCTTTACACTTGGGAAAACCGGCCGGTGGAGCAGAAGTAAAATTCCTGAATGCCGGATGATCCTGATCGATTCCGGTATCGAGAATCGCGATTCTCACGCCGGCACCGGCGTTAGATAACCCGCCGCTTTGCGCGATTGCGGCGCGGGCGTTGATGAGGTCTAGCGCCTTGTTGATGTGGCGTCTCAGCGGGACCATTCGCTGAACACGGTCGACGCCGGCAACTTCTTTCAACTGGCCGACTTGTTCGTCCGAAGCTTCCACATAAATTGCATTGAGCAGGACATGGCTTGAGTCGATGATTTTTGCGCCAGTCGAGCGGATCAGTTCTCCGGTATTCTGCTGCCGCGTGACTATGCCCTGGAGCTGTTCTGCGGCTTCTCTTCGCAGCAATCCCTTGCGATTCCCGACCACTTCAGCCAGTGGTGGATCTTTCAAGACGACAATATATAAATTTGAGCCCCGTTGTGCCAGGCCGATGCCTGCGAGAAGGCCGAGAGCGGCCAGCTTGGCGACGAATCCTGTATGCCTCATAATTTTAGCGACGTGTTCCCATAGCTTTCAGTTTCGCAACACGGGAGCTTGCATCGTTTTCGTTGTGACGACATCTTACTAGTCAAGTAAAAGAGATTGATACAAATAT
The DNA here is from genome assembly GCA_046594355.1 of Bryobacter sp. Lineage (GTDB taxonomy): Bacteria > Acidobacteriota > Terriglobia > Bryobacterales > Bryobacteraceae > Bryobacter. Next base: position 11,363 of record JBKJSR010000472.1, on the reverse strand, counting down.
GATTCAGATCAGAAAATCGGAAGAGCGCGGCCACGCCAACCACGGCTGGCTTGAGTCGCGCCACAGTTTCAGCTTTGCCGAATATTACGACCCGGAGCGTGTTCAGTTCCGAGGACTGCGCGTCATCAATGAGGACTGGGTTGCCGGGGGCAAAGGCTTTGGAATGCATCCGCATCGCGACATGGAAATTTTGACTTGGGTTCGTTCCGGAAAGCTGGAACATGCCGACACGATGGGGAACCGGCGGACGATTGAGCCCGGAGAATTGCAGGCAATGAGCGCGGGCACAGGCCTGTATCACAGCGAGTACAATCCCTCGCCAGACGAAGCGGTTCATTTGTTTCAGATCTGGATTATGCCGGAGCAACGGGGAGTTCAGCCTGGATACGACCAGCGGACTTTCGCCTCCGACGGCCGGCAGGGGAAATTTCAGTTGCTGGCTTCGCAAGATGCCAAAGACGGGTCGCTTGAGATCAACGCCGATGCGAAATTTCTAGTGCTGGATCTTCAGGCGGGAGAAGCCGCGAGTTATGAAATTCAATCCGGAAGAGGAGTCTACGTGCAATTGGCCGGCGGATCTATCGCATTGAATGGGCATCAACTCGAGGCAGGGGACGCTGCAGCCGTTGAAGAGGAGTCGTTAATTCAGTTGAAAGCGGCGGGTGACGCTCATATCCTGCTCTTTGATTTGAAATAAACTCAGCGCCTATTTTTTGGCGCTTCAATCTTTGCCCCGGCCTTGAGGGCAGATTCAGGGCCGAGAGCAACGGTATCGCCTTCTTTGAGTCCACTGACGACGATCGAACTGGTCACATTTCCAGGTCCCAGTTCAACTGCTCGCCAAGCGAGAACATTGTTCTCGACGATGAATACTCCCTGAGTTCCTTCGCGATTCCGAATGGCTTCTTTGGGGACGAGCAGAACGGAATCCTGCTTGCGAGTCTGGATGGTTGCGTTTACGTTGGTGCCCGGCAAAAGGTCGCCGTCGCGATTCTCGATCATGCACTCCACTTCGCCCACCTGACGTGTTCCGAGGGGAACGATTTGAGTAGGAATCTTGTCGATTCTGCCTGACCAGCGTTTTCCCTCGAGGGCATCCCAAGTGATGGAGACGGGCATACCCTTGCGGATACGTCCAAGTTCGGGTTCGTCCACGAAAACCAGTACTTTGAGCATTTCCACCCTGCCTACATTGGCGATGAGAACCCCAGGCGTCAGGTAGGTGCCTGGCTTGACTTCGAGCTGATATACAACACCGTTCGCAGGAGAACGGATGTCGCCGAGTTCGATACGGCGTTTCGCCAGTTCAGCCGCCGACTGCGCCTCGCGGAGACGGGTGCGAGCCGAGACGAGATCGGAAGCGGCAACCAGTGTGGGTCTTCGGGCTTCCAGAGCGGCGATCTGCAAGGCGATCAATTCCAATTTGTCCCTTAAGCTCCTGACCTCTTCTCTGGTTCCAGCGTTGCGGGCCGCCAGCCGCTCTGCGATGGCGAGGTCCTTTTCGGTCTGCGATTTCTCGGCTCCGCGCTGGCGGATGCTTTGTTCGATCTCTACCAATTCCCGCTTTCTTCCTCCCGTCTCCAGCAGTTCCATTGTTGCTCTCGCCTCTTCGATTCGGGCATTCGCGCTGGCAAGATCAGACTGGGCGTCTCTGGAGTCGAGCCTGGCAAGTGTCGCTCCTTTGGCTACTTGCTGGCCCTTCACCACAGGAACGGCGACGACGAGGCCCTCTCGTTCTGCACGCGCGCTGGCCCATTCGCTTGGTTCCACCCGGCCGTTGGTGGTCACCTGGTCTTCGAAAGAACTGCGGGCAATCCTGTAGACGGGTACCCGAGCTGTCTCGCTGGTCCGACGCCAGGCGACTATAGCCAGTACGATCAGGACCAGGGCCAACAATGGGAAGCCAAACCGCTTCATTCGTTTACATCCTTTGCACAGAAATCGAAGAGCAGTTGCCATTCGATGAGTTGAATTTTTTCGGCGAGTAGCCGGACTGATGGATCTGAAGCCATTCTGGATTCGCTTACAAAATCGACGAAGCGGACATGCTCCCAGTTTCGACCGGGATTCCAGCCGGCATTGCGGGATGCCTCCGCGAGCGCCGGTCCAATTTCATGCGGACCCGCGCGGAGAAACCAGTATTTGGCATTCGAATCGTCAGGCTCCATCCGGTGGTAGATGGCATGCCAGTAGCTAGCCTCGCGTGATGTGAGCTGTTGAGAGACATCGTGGCATTGATGGCCAAAACCCGCATAAAGCAAAAGTCCGGCATGAGCTTCCGCTGGAAGCCGGCACCTGCGGAATGAGCTGGAATCGAAAGGTTGGATACCGGGAAATCGTCCACCTTCCTGAGCGATCAGCGGGAACCGCGCCACGCCGTTCCCCAGCGAAACCAGCAGGGCTTGGAGATCATTGGACATGGGGTTCTGGGCCGGCATTTTCCGCTACAAGCTTCTCCAGATTTTCCCGAACTTCATCTTCAACCCATTCTTCGCCGCAATTCCGGCAGACCAAGGCGGGTACATCTTCAATCTGGAAGAGCTCTTCGTTGTGGATCACTTCATAGGTAATTGGGGATTCCATGAGCGCGGTGCCGCAACTCGTACAGTGTGTAGGACGCATCGGAATGACTAAACCCATGCTAACTTGAATCGACATGGCCAGCTTCAAGATCCACCGACTGAAAGACACAGCCTCCGCGCAGTTTCGCTGGGCGCCTCATACCGCCGGTCCAGCCAGCGTCAAGCAGAGAGACTATGAACCTGGGGACGAACGGGAGTCTCTGAGTGCTTATGCCCTCTTCAACGAATTGCGCGGGACGCCTGATGCGTTGCGGGTGGGAGACCTGCTCGAACTACCCGATGCTTCGCTTCGAATCTTCAAATATGTCGGGCTGGAAGAGGCGGTCTGGTTTGTGGCCCAGGTGCGGGCAGAGCTGAATGGAAGCCCAAATCCTGCAATTGAAGTCGAAATCAATTCAGCGATCCAGAGCGCATGAAGTACTCGAGGCCATCCGGGCTGCGAGCAGCAATTGCCGAATTGCGCTAGACTCCCGGATATGGGCAGTTGTTCGGTTCCCTGCGAACCGATTAATCAATATGCATTGGTGACCTACCTCCCGGACGAGCTAGGTTCCTTTCTGGATCAAATGAGGCGGGACCTTGTGCAAGCGTGCAACGCTCGTTCCCATCTCTCTCTGCTCCCACCGAGGGCACTCAAGGGCACTGTGTCTCAAGCCGAAGCCCAGATCCATTATAGTGCCGACTTAGCACAACCTTTTGTCGTCAAAATAGGCGGTGTTGTTCTGTTTCCGAAGACCTCGGTGATCTACCTGGAATTGGAAGCCGGGCAAGCAGAACTTGACGCACTCCACAGGAAATTTTCTGCAGAAGCTCTGGAATTTGATGAGCCCTTCCCGTTTCATCCTCATATCACGCTTGCCCAAAATTTCGATCTCGGCACTGTTTCAGAGCGTCTTGAGGTCGCAAGGACAAGATGGAACTCTTATACCGGTTCACGAGAGTTTTTGCTGGATCGGATTGTTTTTGTTCAGAACACCGAGAACAATTGCTGGATTGATCTGCGATCCTTCTCTTTGAGGGGGCTTCCGCACGGAACTCCAAGGCAGACGCCGGAATCGCATCTCAGTCAAACATTTTGAGCTGATGCGAAGCAGGACTTAGCTTCCGTCTCAAGGAGCTTCCCACTACACCCAACACTTCAAAGCCATCGAGCGCAGTTTTGGGGATCAAAACACGCTGAACACCTGGAGCGGCATCTGGAGGGGAAATTGCGATGGAAACCGGATCCAGCGCCGTCATGTTGTTGGGCATGGTTGCCTCAAGTAAATCGCTGTCTCGAAACTGCACCCGGACCCATAACCCTTGTTGACGAGGCCGCACGGTGTATTGGCTTCGCGACCAGGGCAAGCCATCCAGCCAATCCCGAACGAAGCAAATCGACTTGATTTGCAAAAGGGGCAGACTCTGGATCACACCCTCCCGGTTTAGCAACTGGATTCCTTCAGGCTGGAAGGGATTCGCGGAATCTACAAAGCCGGCGACGGCCTCCCGCTCGAAGCGGTAAACCATGACTTTCTTGGTGGATCCGGGCGTCAAAAGCTATTTTCCTGCTTCCGGGCTGGTTTCTAAGCCAAAAATACTCCAATTTGTTTCAAACACAATTGCCAGTATTGTATCATTAGCACAATGTTCGGCCAGGCATCCTTTGCGGCTGCCGTAAGGTCGTATTTGACTTACTGCAGAGTCGAAAAAGGTCTTTCCGCGACGACGCTCGAGGCTTACGAGACGGACTTCAACAGCTACTCCCGTTGGCTGGAGCAGATGCATGAAGATTCTTTTGAACAAATTTCCATTCTTCAACGCTTCCAAAGTCATCTTTTGGAGCTGGCTTTGAGCGCTCGGACCATTGCGCGCAAATTGTCGGCTCTACGGGGGCTTTTGCAGTATCTGGTCGCTGAAGGTCTGGTCGCGCAAGATCCGTCCGAGTTCTTAAAAAGTCCCAATCTGGCTCGAAAGTTGCCTAAAGTAATTTCTACAGAAAAGTTAATCGAGTTTTCCAACTCTTTCGACCGTGAGAGTCCGAAGGGCATTCGCGATTGGGCGATGTTCGAACTGTGCTACAGTTCTGGGCTGCGCGCGAGCGAACTCGTGGGCGTGAAGAAGTCCGACTACAACGAGATGGCAATGCGAATCAGGGTTACCGGAAAGGGTAACCGGCAGCGGCTCTTGCCAGTCGGCAAGGTTGCTGCGGAGGCGATCGGGCATTATCTGATTTCCGCTCGGTCGAAGCTTCTCAAGGGCGGGAATTCACCTTATTTGTTTGTCAGTTCGCGCGGCCCGAAGATGGATCGCCGATCCTACTGGCAAGTCCTGCGTCAACTCCGGATTGCTTCAGGAAGCGCAAAGGCTTTGCATCCCCATATGCTGCGCCACTCATTTGCCACACACATGCTTGAGCGCGGCGCGGATCTGCGCAGCGTGCAGGCCATGCTGGGGCATGCCGATATTTCTACTACCCAGATTTACACTCACGTGGAGCGGGATCGTCTACGTGGGATCATTGATAAATTTCACCCAAGGGAAGCCAACAAAATATGAGCGATTACATGTTCATGCTTGAGAGTCATCTCAGCCAGTCGCAGAATTTCGTGATCTCCGAGATACAGCGGATGATGGACAAGCTACAGATCAACATTTTTCTGACAGGCGGAGCCTTGCGGGATATGCTTGCCGGCTTGCCCGTGCGCGATCTGAACTTTACCCTCGAAGGCTCGCCGTTCAAGCTGGTGAAGGCTCTCGAAAAGGATGCCGGCATCCGGATCCTGAACTCCGACGACGCCAGAAAAAGCTACGAGATCGCTTTCCCGAACGGAGTCCTGGCGGAGATCTCCATGGCCCGGACCGAAAAATATACGAAACCCGGCACCAATCCCAAGGTGGCTCCGGCGACGATCCATGAAGATCTTCGCGGGCGCGATTTTACGATCAACTGCCTGGCAATTTCATTGGCCACGGGTTCACGTGGTTTGTTACTGGATCCGACAAACGGGTTATCCGACTTTGCATTTCGTGAACTGAGAACGGCCTCGAGCCACACGCTGCTGGACGATCCGTCCCGCGTGCTCAAGCTTGTCACCCTGCAGGCCCGGCTCGGCTTTCAGCTCGATGAACGGACGAAAAACCAGTATCGGAGGGCTAGAGAGGAAAAGCTGGAAAAGCTCATCAGCACTGAAGCTTTGCGCCGCGAGATCTTGAAGATTGGAGAGGAATATAATCCGCTGCCAATCCTTGAAGCACTCGAAAAAGAAGGATTGCTGGAATTGTACTTCCCAGGGTTTTCCGGAGCAAAGCTGAACGCTGCAGGATTCGGAAAATTATTGAAGTTCCGCGGCATGGTGCCTTTTGGCGCACAACTCAAGGAAGATCGTTTTTCACTGTTCCTGCATACGATCACGGAGAAGTGGACACCCAAAGACAAACTGGCCTTCATCAAGAATTGCAAATTGACGAAACGCGAAGTGGACGGCTGGAAGGGCCTCGAAGCGAAGTCGAAGAGTTTGCAGAACACTCTGAAATCGGCAAAGCTGCAAAAGGCCTCGCTCATCTATTTCACGCTGGTGGACGTTCCCGCCGAACACATTTTCGTGCTGCTCGCCAAATCGCCATTACGAATCGTGCAGGACCGGATCAAGAACTACCTGCAAAAATATCTACCCGCCGCGATGGAAATCACAGACGAAGAGGTTTTGCGCGAGGGTGGAAATCTGGCAACGCCCAAGGGGCAGCAACTCAGGAAAAAACTCATATCGACCAAGTTGGACGCAAGGCCGCGAAAGGTTGCTACGGCTGACCCGGCTTACAATCATCAAGCCGCAGTTTGAAGCTGCTTAATTCCCGCCAGGCGTTTCCGGATCGAACTTCGATTCGAAGGACACCCTTCTTGTCATCCACGCGAACTCTGCCCGTCGCCGTTGTTGGACGTTGGCCCGGCAGCGCCGACTTCGGGATCCGGCTTGAAATCTCTCGTAATTCCCAACTGCTCCCACCGCTCTGCGTTTCATAGAGCTCGTATTTGCCTGCTTCACCACTCCCCTTGTTGTCCACCAGCAACCAGCCTTTTTTTGCAGTCTGAAAGGCATAGTCTTCGATGACTCCGACACGGCTATCCGCATAGAGATCTACTTTGCGCCAAGCGCGGCCACCGTCCGTTGTCAGCAAAACGAAAGGATCGCGGGGGAGTGCGAGAGAAGTGTGCCCAACCAGCCAGCCGGTTGAAAAATCGAGAAATTGCATGGACTCGAGCGTACTTGCCTTTAGGCGTGGATGTGCTTCCCGCCAGTTCGCGCCTCCATCCTCGCTCACCAGAACAAGTGACTGAAGTGTGGTGGATGCAGTGTGGAGGTTGCCCGCAAGGACGATCACCGACCCCAGAGCTTCCAGGCTGGACAATTCAAGATAAGTGGCGCAGGGTTCGTCCTCGCTGCAGGTGAGTCCAAGCGAAACGAGGTCGACATCGGCGCAAAGATTGGGCAACAGGATAGGGCCACCCGCGCCTGCATAAAGCTTTGGGCCCTCGACTGGCGCAGGCGCGGCCGGTTGCTGTGCCGCTACTTGTGCGAGCAGCCAGAGATAGACGAAGAATGTCACTACCCTCATACTAGACTGGAGTCAGTCTCATGTTCTCGTGGTTTTCGAACAAAGCCGTCCAGCTCAAGCCGCTTCCTCTTTCTCAGCGGGAGAAATCGTATTCGGCGGAGAGCGGGTTTGTTTATCAATACTGTTTCAAAGGCCTCGCTGGCAGAAACCATGTGTTTGAAGTGACGGCCGACCGCAAAGTGCATTTTGAAGTGACGATCGCACTCCAGCCCGAGTCTCTCGCTCCGTGTTCGGAGCGGATGGGTTCCCCATTGCGATGGAATGAAGAGTATGCGCTGGCCAAGCTTTGTCTGTTTGCGGCGTTTGATGCGGTTCAAGGTCCGGAGCAGTTGCGGCAAACTGTGGTGCCCACCCCTGAATCATTGCTCGAACACATGACCGCCCTGAATATGGCCTAATCCATGCCGATTCAATCTTCAAAAAGCGAATTCGAATCCGGATACCCCCCGCCGCTGGATCAGCTTGCAGGTAGGGAATTCTCTTTCTATCCCTCGATCGGCAGTATTGAAAACAACCTTTGGAAATTAGTAGAGGCAAACTGGTCTGAATTTCTTGTGGAGAATGTTGGGGGCGATATTCAGGTTTGGGTGCCCCGCCGCTATCTGGGAGAAGTGTCCGCCTCCGATCGCCCGGTGATGATTGTAGGCCTGAACCGGTCGCTCGATTATAAGGCGGGGCAAGTCTGGCCCATGCAAAAGCGGGTCATCGAAATGCCACGAGTGCCGTCGGGCGGGAGCGCTGCATCGCCACAGGGAGTCCCAGCGGAAAGCCAGTCTAATCCTCGCGGTTCCGGTTTCCGCCTGGATGACTCGGAACGAAAAGTTGGCAGGCTCATTCTCGTTGTTCTGCTCGGCGCTCTGGTTCTGGTGGCTGCCGTGATCGCAGTGTTTCGCGGAGTGCGCTCGGGCGATTTGGTTGCTTACAAAGCAGTAGTGCAGGAAAGCCTCGGTTTGGGTCCAGAGGACGATTATTTCGCTGTGGTGCGGAAATTGGGAGAGCCTGCGGGGGATCGTTGGAAGGCTGAAGGTGAGAGCTTTCAATACCGGATTCTCGAGTATCCCAAACAAAACTTGAACATTATCCTTGCTGGCAGAGAGCGGAAACAAGCGCTCTATGTTGGCTCGCTCGATCAAGACTGGAAAGTTGTGGACAGCGTAAATCAAAAGGGTGGATCGAACACGTATCGAGTGCTGGCAAAGTTGCCACGATTTTAAGTTTCCTACTCGTGCACTTTGCCGCAGAGGTCAAGCCTGAGCCTGCAATATCCAATTTCGGGAAAGGCTTCCAACTTTCGAACGCCTTGTCATTCAGAAACGATGCTACGGGAAGCTAAGGAATCACCCCAGAGCGCTGACAGCACCCGGTAACTTCCTGGCTGGCATCCCAGGCCGACACGCCCACCAGCACCAGATGTTTTGCCTCGAATTCATACGGGAAAATCGGAATCTACCAAGCTTGATTCTGAAGGATGGAATTCGAACGCGCAATCGGGCTTTGGATGCCTGTGTTGATTGGTCCGTCTTCAATTTGCTCACGATTGCGTGTGCTAGCCTTTTGAGAATATGAAGTCCATTGGCCAAATCCTGTTATGGGTCAGCATCTCCCTTGTCGGCGCTGGGTGTTTGGCGGCCGTCGCCCTGAATCGGGGCGAATCCATCAATTCGATGTGGATCGTCGTTGCTGCCGCCTGCGTCTATCTGGTGTCTTATCGTTTTTACGGGACATTCATCGCGACCAGGATTTTGGGGCTTCGGGCAGACCGCGCAACGCCTGCGGAGCGCTTGCGCAACGGGCATGATTTCGAACCAACGAACAAGTGGATTGTCTTTGGACATCATTTCGCCGCGATCGCCGGTCCCGGTCCGCTGGTTGGTCCCACTTTGGCTGCACAATTCGGCTACTTGCCGGGAACGCTTTGGATCATTCTCGGCGCGGCTCTTGCCGGTGCTGTACACGATTTGCTGATCCTGGGCTTTTCGATTCGCAGGGATGGCAAGAGTCTGGGTCAGATGGTGAAAGAGGAGATCAGCAATTTAGGCGGTTTTACGGCCATGATTACGGTCTTGCTCATTATGATCATTCTCATGGCGGTGATCGGTCTGGTGATTGTGAACGCACTGAAAGGCAGCCCATGGGGAACGTTTACTATCGCGGCGACGATGCCAATCGCTATCTTCATGGGTTTATACCTTCGATTTTTCCGGCCCGGCCGAGTCGTTGAAATCTCGCTGATTGGCTTCGCTCTCGTGGTTCTTAGCATTTTTGGTGGTAAATGGGTAGCCGAATCGGCGACATTGGCACCGTGGTTCACTTTTACCGCTACAACTCTCGCGCTGATCCTGGTCGCTTATGGATTCTTTGCGAGTGCATTGCCCGTCTGGCTGCTGCTCGCCCCGCGAGACTACCTGAGCACCTTTGTGAAACTGGGAGTTGCCGCCATGCTGGGTATTGGGGTGCTGCTTGTGCAGCCTGAATTGAATCTGCCCGCCATGACCCGCTTTGTAGATGGCTCAGGACCCATTTTTGCCGGCACTGTTTTTCCGTTCTGCTTCATCACAATTGGTTGTGGTGCCTTGTCTGGCTTTCATTCGCTGATCGCTTCCGGGACAACCTCAAAACTGCTGGCGCGTGAGAGTCACGCCTTGCCCGTGGCCTATGGCGGCATGCTGATTGAAGGAATGGTAGCGATCATGGCGCTCATTGCCGCTTGTGCGATGGAACCTGGAGTGTACTTTGCGATCAACTCCCCAGGCGGCGTGGTTGGGGCGCTGCCGAATGAGGCCGTACGAACGATCAGCAGTTGGGGATATCCGGTTACGGTTGCCCACATGGATGAATTAGCTCGTAGTGTCGGGGAAAGTTCGCTGTTTGCCAGAACTGGCGGGGCACCTTCTCTCGCGCTCGGAATGGCGCACATCTTCTCGCAAGCCCTCTCCCTGACCTCCGATGGCGGAAAAGCAATTTTGAGCTTCTGGTATCACTTCGCAATCATGTTTGAAGCTCTGTTCATTCTGACCACGATCGATGCTGGTACTCGCGTCGGCCGATTCCTTTTGCAGGATCTTCTCGGGCAGGTTTACAAGCCCTTCGGTCGGACCAGTTGGATGCCTGGGGTTGTGATTGCCAGTGCCCTTGTGGTCTCTGGATGGGGATGGTTCCTCTATCAGGGAGTTCTCGATCCGCTGGGGGGAATCAATTCGCTCTGGCCGCTATTCGGCATTGCAAATCAGTTGCTCGGCACCATAGCGCTTTGTCTTGCCACTACGATTCTCGTGAAAATGTACCGGCTCAAGTACGTTTGGGTGACCGCCATCCCACTGACCTGGATGTTGAGCGTTACCTTCACCGCCGGGCTGACAAAGATATTTGCCGCCAGTCCAAGACTTGGATTTCTTGCCCGGGCGGACCAACTGGAGGCTCAGCTCGCAAGTGGCAGTATCGCTGCGGTGAAGATTGCCGAAGTGCAACGCCTCGTAGTCAACGAAAGAATGGATGCTGCGATTTGTGCCTTGTTTCTTATCCTGACGGCGACGATTGTGTTGGAATCGGCTCGTGCCTGTTATCGGGTATTGAGAAGCCCGCACAAGGCTAAGGTATCTGAAACACCCTTCGTGGCAACTCAGCTCCAGCCAGGAGAGATCTAGAGCAGTTTCGTAATCAGTAGGTGCTTTCATGTTGAAGTCGGGTGAATAGGGCGGCAGGTAGCGGATTTCGGCCCCGCTAGCCTCAATGAACTGGCGAACCCCATCGACCTTGTGGGCGGACAAGTTGTCCACCACGACGATGTGCACGGGCTTTAGTAGAGGGCATAGTTCGAGCTCCAGGTATGCCAGAAATTCGTCGCCGCCGGTGGGCGGTTCCATTGTCATCGAAGCAAGGCTGATCGCTCCCAACAAGGTTAGAGTGCACACGTAACCCGGCTGGGCCGCGCCCATAGCGCCGGATCATTTCCCTACTTCTGCCGCTTTCATCCAGGAAGATGATGTTTGCCTTAGATTCCCGGCCGATTGAGGCCCGGAACTCAGCTCGCAGCTTTCGGACTCTTTCGCTGTCCTGTTCCGTGGCGTGGAGAGTTTTTTTGAAGCACGACCCCAATTGCTTTTCCTGAAACAGCCGCTCCTTCAGTTCGGCGAGTGTCCGGTCCGCTTGCGCGGCCACCGCCGCTTGTAGAAATCCATCGATCTC
>JBKJSR010000249.1:0-7793 GCA_046594355.1 Bryobacter sp. | reverse complement strand
TCTACCTCACGCCAAAGCAGGGCCAGCAGGCTGTAAATCGTGAAGGCGGAAGCCAGGGTCATCACCGGCCACGCCAGCGGACGGATGGCGGCGCTCCCCACCGCCAGGAAGGCGAGGGCGAGGATGGTCCGGATGACAGCGAGACTTTGCCACCACAGCGGGGATAGGTACTTGGGTTCGGGCTGATTCATGGTTTAGCGGCGGTAGAAAAACAGCGTATGGCTGCGGCCTTCAGAGTCTTCCATTACTTCGGTCCTTTCGGGATTCCATTCGGTGAACTCAAAGTCGTGACACACGATTCGCGCTCCGCGCTTCAGTTGTTTTTCGAGTACCGGCGAGAGGCGGATGTTGGTGACTGGCAGCAGATAAACGGTAAGCAGGTCGGCGCTCGAATAGTCCTGCTCGAACAGGTCGCCTTCGATGATGCCGGCGAGCGTTGCGAGACCGAGTTTCGCGATGCGCCCCCGGCTCTGCGCGACGAGGTCTTTGTTCAGTTCGACGCCTATTGTTTTGGCCCCGATTTTCTGCGCACCCGCGATCACGATCCGTCCGTCGCCCGAGCCGAGGTCGAACAGGATTTCACCCTTCTTGAGTTCGCCGAGTTTCAGCATGCGTTCCACAACCACTTGCGGAGTCGGATAATACGGAGCCGCTTTTTCCGGCGGCTTGTCGTGATCCTGGGCGAAGAAAGCGAGCAGACAAAGCAGGATTCGCATGGGCAATTATTTGATGGGTGAGTAAGCGGCGGGGCTGAACATCGAATTGGAAATATTGGAGACGACTTCGCCGTCGCTCAATCCGGGAGTCGTCTTGAGCTTGTCCCATTCCGGATGCGAAACAAACTTTTTCCAGTTCGCCTCCCGCGCCGCGAGGCTGTCGTACCAGAGCATGTAGCTGAGGTTGGGCATGTTGGTGCCAAAGATGGTTTCGCCGAAAAAGACAGGGTTCAGGCCAGTCTTGCGGAAGATCGAAATCTCGCCCGAGTTGAACATGCCGATCTTCTTGCCGAGCGAGTTGAAGTCGTTCGATTCGTAGGTGCGCAATTCAAAAACGCGAGGTGCCCGGCCCGCTTCGGCGCCTGGCATTTCGAGGGCGGGGAAGCCATCGAAGCTCCGCAGGAGGCTCGATTCGATGCGCACATAGCTCGCGAGTTCGCTACCCGCGGCATCCCAGGTGGCTTCCATCTGGGCGAGGTTCTTGAACTCGGTAACCTGCAGAATGCAAGGGCTTCCCACCCCAATCATCGTGTTGAAGAAGCCGACCTTCGCGATCCCCGCTTTCTGCAGCGCGGGCAGGTGTTGCTTGGCGAGAAATTCGTTGAGCCTCTTAGGCATGCCGTCGAGGGTATTGCGCAGTTTGTAGTAGCGCAGCTCGATCAGGCTGTTCGATTTCTTCTGGGTCGGTTCAAAAGCGGAGGCCCCGAGGGCGCTGCCGGCGGCGAGAAGGAGACGGCGTTTCATTCAAAGCCATCGTACAACGTACTAAGCGGCGCTGCTATCGAAGACTTCACCGAAGCGGCGCTCGCGCGAGCGGAAATCATCTACGGCAGCTTCGAGATCGCGTTCGCCAAAGTCGGGCCAGGCGACTGGAGTAAAGCAAAATTCGGCATAGGCACATTCCCAAAGCAAAAAGTCGCTCAGCCGTTTTTCGCCGCCCGTGCGAATCAGGAGATCGACGTCGGGGCCGAGTGTGCGGCTGAGTTCCTCGCGATCCATGCCGGGCCGCAGAGCCGCCAGCAGCATGTCGCGGGAGGAGTAATCGAGGGCGATACGAACCAACAGACGGCGGCCGGCGGCCGTGTCGCTTTCGGCACGCTCAAGTGCGGGCACCAGCGTGACGGGCAGGCGATCGCGCCGGCCGATGAACTGAAGGCGGACTCCATTCTCGCGGCACTCCGCCACTTCTTTCTCAATGAAGTGCGCCAGCAGTCGCATGAGGCCCGCGACCTCGTCGGCGGGGCGCTTCCAGTTATCGCTCGAAAAAGCGTAGAGGGTCAGCGTTTCAATCCCTACCCGGGGAGCGTGGCGGATGGCGCGGCGCACAGACTCTGCCCCCTGTTTGTGACCCGCAAGGCGAGGCCAGCCGAAGCGTTGGGCCCAGCGGCCATTGCCGTCCATGATGATTGCGACGTGCAAGTTTTACTTCTCCTTCGGTTTCATCGCTTGAATCAGCGCTTCCATATGGTTGACGTACTTCTCGAAGGCCTTGCGGCCCGTTGAAGTCAACTCATACTCGGTCTGCGGCCTCCGCCCCAGAAAGTATTTACGGCACGCAATGTAGCCGGCGTCTTCGAGTTTGCGTGCATGTATGCTCAGGTTTCCATCGGTCAAAGCGAGGATTTCCTTCAGTTCCCCGAAGCTCAGAGTTTTCGTTGCCGCGAGAGCGCTGACGATGCCCAGCCGGACGCGCTCGTGGATGAGTTGGTCGAGGTTGACCGCTTTTTGCGGTACCGGAGTGTTGTCAACGATGCGGAGTGCGTTCGCTTTAGCCGCCATGTTTCCTCGCGATCCAGGCACCAAATCCGATATGCAGTCCGCCGAAGCCCGCAGCGAGACACATGCTGTTGCATTCCGCAGGAGCAAAGAGTGCGACTGCACCAAGAGCCATGAAGCCCAGGCCCATCAAAGGGACAACGCGGACGCTCGACACTCCACCGGTGATGACGCCCGCGCCGTAGAGCAGCAGCCAGAGGCCCGGCACTTCCAGGTAGTGGTTGGACCGGGCTGCTGCGGCCGTGAGCGCAGCGCCTGCCAGCAGCGGTGGCGCGAAGCCCAATCCAAAGCGGCGGGCGGGGCTCGCCAGCAATGAGACTCCCGATTGATTTGCCTTCCAGATCATGGCGATGAAACCCAGCAGAATGGCCGCCATGCCTTCGGCGGTCCAGATGGCCAGCCAGGCTTCATTTGTCTTGGCACCCATGCTGAGCCAGGAGGCGAGCAGGGCGGAGACTCCTACGAGCAGCATGCCGTAGCCGGGTACGGCGGTAAAAGCCGTAGTGTTTTCCATCGTCGAGCGGATGTATTTGAGATTGTCGAGCGCGTGCTCGTGCATTTCGGCGCGTAGGCCCATGTTGAAATAATAGAGTACTTTGCGTTATAAAGCAAGAGCCATTTGTTGGCCTCGTTCCCAATCCGGGGGCAAGTACGAAACAGCTTTGCGGCTGAGCCCGGCCTGCTCCCGGATCCGCTCGAACCGCGCTTCGATGAGTTGGTGATATGCGCGCGAAGGACGGGCTGCGTCGGCGAAAGTTTTACGGTAACGGCAAGCGAACTGAGGGTGATCGCGCTCAAGATAGGCGAAGAAAACTTCGCGCGTGGGGCTCTTCAAAAACAGGACCCCTCCGCCAAACCAGCTCGCGCCAGCCTGTTTGGCTTTCTCGGCAAGCGACAGCAGTTCCGTCTCTTCATCGTTGATGCCGGGGAGCACCGGCGAGACGATCGCACCGCAACGGATTCCGCTAGCGCTCAGCGCGGCAAGGGCCGCTAGACGCAGGTCGGGGCGCGGCGCTTTGGGTTCCAGTCCACGGGCGAGGTCGGCATCGAGTGTGGTGATCGTGAAGTTGAGATAAAGAATGTTGCGGCGGGCCACGCGATTGAGAAGATCGATGTCGCGAGTGGGCAGATCGCTCTTGGTAGTGATCCAGAATTTGCGCCCGCTCTCTTCGGCGAAGACTTCGAGAATGCGGCGGGTGAGTTCATAACGGCGCTCGGCGGGCTGGTAAGGGTCGGTTGCAGTTCCGATGGCGATCGCTTGCGATCGCGGCACCCGCGCAAGCTCACGGCGAAAATCCATCGCGTTCCAGACTTTGGCGAATATTCGTTTCTCAAAGTCGTCGGGCTCACGCAATTCCATGAACTCATGCGTGTAGCGGGCGTAGCAATACTGGCAGGCCATCTCGCAGCCGCGATAAGGGTTGATCGACCAGTCGAAAGAATGACGGCTATCCGCCACCCGGTTGATCCACTTGCCGGTCGCGAGGTGGCTATAGGTGACGGACCGCTTTGCTTCAAGCAATGTCGCCGCCTGTGCCGCCTTCGCGATACCAACAAGGTGCATAGGGAGAATACAATCAGTTTCGCCTTTTCTTCGCCATTCGTCAAGTGATTTGCTCCATTACAATGGAGGTGGTTGAAACTATGAGAGTTAGTGTGATTCTACCTGCTGCCGGTTTAGGCACGCGAATGAGCAAGACGGCGAAAAAGCAGTTTTTGCAACTGGACGGAGTGCCGATTCTGATCCATACCTTGCGCCGTTTTGCGAGCGTTGCCAGCGTAGTCGAAATCATTGTGGCGTGCCGCGCCGAAGACATGGAAGATGTGCGGCTGATGTTGAGCGGAGAGCCAATGGAGAAGCCCGTGCTTCTTGTAGAAGGTGGAGATTCGCGCCAGGAGAGTGTGGAACATGCTCTCGCGGCAGTTGCTGCGGAAGTGGATTTGGTGGCTGTGCATGACGCCGTGCGGCCATTCGTAGATGTGGCGATGATCGAAAAAGTAATTGCAGAAGCGGCGGAATCGGGCGCGGCGATTTTGGGGATCGTGCCGGTAGACACGGTGAAGCAGGTACACCTTGCCAGGATCCAGACGACGATCTCGCGCGACCGGCTGGTGCTGGCCCAAACACCGCAGGTATTCCGCATCAGTCTCCTGAAGCAGGCATTTTCGAAAGCCCGCGAGGATGGTTTTATCGGCACGGATGAATCGAGCCTGGTAGAGCGTCTCGACGTCGTTGAGGTGAGGGTAGTGCCGGGAAGCGATCGCAACATCAAGATCACCAAGCCTTCGGATCTCGATCTGGCGCGGCACTATCTGGCTGAAGAGAGTGGCACTTAGTTGAGTTACGAATACCGCAGCGGGCTAGGCTGGGATTCACATCGTATCGCAGTGGGACGGCCCATGCTGTTGGGCGGTGTGAGGATCGAAAGTGAGTTTGGTCTGGAGGGGCACTCCGACGCGGACATACTGCTGCACGCAATTACGGATGCGCTCCTCGGCGCACTCGCACTGGGCGATATCGGGATGCATTTCCCCGATACAGACCCTCGCTGGAAGGGTGCCGCAAGCATGCAGTTTCTACTGCATGCGCTGAAACTTGTGGCCGACAAGAAGTTTGAAGTAGTAAATCTCGATACAACCGTCATTCTGGAACGCCCGAAGTTGCAGGACTATCGGCAGACGATTCGCGAACACCTTGCCGGCAATATGAGTCTGCCCGTGGACGCGATTTCGGTAAAGTTCAAGACAGCGGAAAAGGTCGGCCCGGTGGGCGAAGGCAGGAGCGCGGAAGCGCAGGCCTTGGTAACAGTTCGCCGGAAGCTAGAATCATAGACGAGGCACGAATGCGCAAAGCTGCAATTACATTAATGATCTGGATGGGGCTCGCCGCAGCTTGTGCACAAGCTGAAGTCACCTACGCCAAAGAAGTGTCGCGCATTCTCGCCGGCCGTTGCCAGCAGTGCCACCGTCCGGGCGATATCGGGCCGATGAGCCTGCTCAGTTACGACGATGCTGTCAACTACTCGCCCGACATCAAGCGGGTAGTGTCCGAAGGGATCATGCCTCCCTGGAAGCCATCGGAGAGCCACGGAATATTCAAGGGATCCTTTGCCCTTAAGCCCGAAGAGAAGCTGGATTTGCTGGCCTGGATCGAAAACGGCACACCGATGGGCGATGAGGCGAACCTGCCGCCCAAGCCGGAAGACAAAGGCACCTGGATACTCGGGGAGCCTGACCTGGTGATACAGATGCCGGTGGCATTTGTGCCGGTCCGCGGCAAGGATATCTACCGCTGCTTTGTCTTGCCGACGGGTACGGATGTCGACAAGTACGTAAGTGCAATCGATATCGTGCCAGGCAACCGCAAAATCGTACACCATGTGATCGTTTATCTCGATTCGACTGGTGGAGCCGAAAAGCTGGACGCGAAGGATGAAGAGCCCGGCTACGACTGTTATGGCGGCCCCGGCTTCGATATCGGTGGCAGTAATCTGTTGAGCCTGCTGATGGATGGTTACACTCTAGGCGGCTGGGCACCCGGTGCGAGACCGGAACACCTCCCAAAGGGTGTGGGCATGAAGCTCGGCAAGTCGGCCAGGATTATCCTGCAGGTGCATTACTACACCAGCGCCCGCACCGGCGAGGACCAGACTTCGGTGGGTATCTACTTCAACAAAGAGAAGGTAGAGAAGCAGCTTTACTATCTTCCGGTTGTGCAGACTAGGTTGAACATCGAGGCCGGCGACCCCGCCTCGCTTGCCTCCACAAGTTTCCCGGTCCTGCCCTTCTTCGAAATGTCTGTTATCAACGTGTTTCCGCACATGCATTTGCTGGGCACGAAAATCGAAGTGGAAAAGCAGTACAGGGGCGAGAAGGAACAGATGATCCTGATCGATAAATGGGATTTCAACTGGCAGGGTGCCTACACCTTTGAGCAGCCCGTGAAGATGCCTGCCAATTCGCAATTGAACCTGCGCTGCAGCTTCGACAATTCGGTGAACAACCCCCGCAATCCGAGCAATCCGCTCAAGAACGTGAAGTGGGGCGAAGGTACGGAGGATGAGATGTGCCTCGCCTTGGTGGGCGTGATTTTTGACCGCTTTTAAGAAAGATCCGATGCAAGAATTCAAAGCCCGTGTTCTGGTAGTCGACGACGAAGAAAACCAGCGGCGCGGGCTCTCTTCTTTGATCCACGGCTGGGGTTATGAAGTGCAAACGGCGGAGAACGGCGCTCATGCCCTTGAGGTGCTGGAACACTGGCCGGCGCAGTTGATCGTGACGGACATGATGATGCCGGTGCTCGATGGCGCGGGTTTGCTCGAGCGTTTGCGGGAGCAGGCCAATCCGCCGCTGTCGATCGTAGTGACGGCGTTTGGCAGCCTTGAGACGGCCCTCAACACCATTCATCAGTTGGGAGCGTTCTGGTTTCTTGAAAAGCCGATCGATCCACAGTCGCTAAAGCTTTTACTCGACCGCGCACTGGGAGCCCGGCGGCTGAGCGAGGACAAAGAAATCCTCGAACGGCAGTTGGGCTACGAGGGCCACATGGCTGGATTGGTCGGTCGGACGCATGTGATGCGCGAATTGTTTGGCGTAGTCCAGCAGGTTGCCCCCACCAAGGCCTCGGTATTGATTACGGGTGAAAGTGGCACGGGCAAGGAAGTGCTGGCGCGGGCTATCCATCAGTTGAGCACGCGCGCCAAAGAGCCGTTTGTGGCGTTAAATTGCGCAGCCTTGCCCGAGAGCCTGATCGAGAGCGAATTGTTTGGACATGAAAAGGGCTCCTTTACAGGTGCAATCGAGCGCCGGGCTGGCTGTTTCGAACTGGCGCATAGGGGTACTCTGCTGCTGGACGAGATCGGTGAGATGCCGGTTTCCACGCAGTCGAAATTGTTGCGCGTTCTCGAGGATGGCCGCGTGCGCAGGCTCGGGGCCAAAAGCGAGATCGAAGTGGATGTGCGGATCGTGGCGGCGACCAACCTCAAGCTGGAAGAGTCGATTGCAAAGGGCGGTTTTCGTGAGGACCTGTTTTACCGTTTGAACGTCTTCCGGCTCGAGCTTGCGCCACTGCGGGAACGGATGGAAGACTTGCCACTACTTGCAGAAACGCTCATCCACCAGATGAATTCCAAGCACGGCGTAAAGGTGTCGGGTATCGACGATGCGGCGATGCTTGCCCTGAAACGGCGTACCTGGCCGGGCAACATTCGGGAATTGCGCAATGTGCTCGAGCGCGCCGTGATTCTGGCGGGAGAAGGCCTGATCCGCCTGCCACACTTGCCGGCTGTGCCTGGAATGGAC
>JBKJSR010000724.1:0-14018 GCA_046594355.1 Bryobacter sp. | reverse complement strand
ACCGCCTCCATCCTGACCGGTCAATGGCAGCGTGTCGACGATTTTGGCTCGCAGCCTCCCGCCTCGCCAACGATTTTCGAAGCCTTCCGCGAGCAACGCAAAGCCGGCCCGATGGATAGCTGGGCCATCTGCACGAACAAAAGTTTTGCGAGCGTTGGCGCTTCCATTGGCCAAGGCGCCAATGTCGTATTGCCGAAACAGCTTCTGCTTGAAGCGGTGAAGGACGTAATTCGCAAAGGGTCGGGTATGGGTGTCGCCGATCGCGAGAACGTGCATCGCCGTCTCGAATCCATTCTTCAGGAAGGCTATGAAGGCGTCGGTTGGACCGTTTTCAAGGGCGGCAAACAACTCGACCTCAAGGTGCGGCAGACCCTCATCCATGCACTCGTTGAATACATCAATGGCCCGGAAGCGCCAACTTCCGGAGATGAGCTTACTTTCTTTATCACCCGCGAGATCATGCGTGAGTTTGCGCCCCGCGTTCTGCTGGTCAACTTCTGGGACATGGACGTTGCGCACTGGGGTTCTTACTCTCTTTATCTGCAAGCCATTACTCGTACAGACCGCCTCACGGGGATGCTGTGGGATGAAGTTCAGGCCAACGCCCGCTATCGCGATCGCACCACCGTCATGGTCTTGCCCGAACTTGGCCGCGACGGGGACGCCAACGCAGCCAATGGATTTTTGAATCACCGCTCGGGCGACGCTTCTTGCCGGAATATGTGGATGCTCGCCCTTGGCGCGGGTGTTGGTCGTGGCGAGATCGAACGGCCCATAGCCCATATCGACGTAGCGGCAACGACCGCCGAACTGCTGGGCGTCAAATTTCAAAGCTCGGGCCGCATCCTGACGGAGATCTCTTAGCCGCGAGGCGACTTTCCCATGGTTTCGCCGCTACTGCAAGCTCTCGTCGACAACGGCCTATTCGATCGCATCCCCGCCAGCTTCTCCACATTTTTCTTCGATCAGATTCGAGACTGGGATAAGTTATTTCCCGCCGAGCGCGGATACTACGAGCGTCTCTTTACGCTGGTGGATCGCTTGCCGCACGATGAATTCGCCGAGCTCTTCGATCCCCTGCGCGCCATCGAATTGAAGATGGGCGTTAACGAAAAGACCTGGCCCCGGCGCACCTTCACACTCGATCAGGTGGACTTTCTCAACCGTAATCCGCACTATGCTTTATGGCGTGCCGAGGTAGCCAAAATCTTCTCGCGCCTTGATCCCGTTCTCGATGCCGACCTGCGGCGCAAGGGGCACCCGCGCTTCGTTGTAGTGCTGTCGCCCGCAGATCTCCCGGTCGGCCCGGATCGCCTCTGGACCCGCCTCAAAGGCCGCCGTGTGGCACTTAGCTCTCCCCTCGACCCGGCAGCTCACATCGCCCCTCTGCTTCGCGCCGGATCGCCTGCGCCGTATGATCGCTGGCTCATTCAGACCGGGAACGATTTGCCTGCAAGCCCTGAAATCGTCTCATTGAGCTACGACGGCCTGAATGCTTACCGGCAGCGCCTCACCGATCAGGTGCAGCAGATCGTCGAGCGCGAACAACTCCGCGGGCCACGCGAACTGGGTGAGCGCCTCAAGAAAATGAGATTGCTTCCGCAAGACGGTGTTGCCGGGCAGGATCCGGTGCTGGCCGAGTTCATCCGCGCCGTGCTGCTCGCGGGGAATGGCACGCTTCTCATTAACAACACCTTTGTCGAATGGGCCACCGTACAGGCCGTTCGCCGCGCCCGGCCTTCGCTCGTCGTCGCATCTTTTGGAATCCGCAACAAGATGAAGCCGTTCTCCTCGTTGCTGATCTTCGCCAACCCGGAAACGGTCAGCCCCATCCCGACGCAAGTCGATACTCTCGGTACCTACGTCGATCTCGAATTGCTCTATCTCTACGTCTGGCAGGAATTCGAAAAGTACGTCGAGTATGTTCGCAACACCGTTCACATTTTCGCCGCTGAAGGCATGGAAGAAATGCTCGTGATCGCACCGCCGGACTTCTCGCTACCAGACAAGATCGATCCGGAGAAGCTGGTTGCAGCGGGCCGCGAATGGTTGCAGTGGTGAGGCAGTGGTGAGGCAGTTGTGAGGCGCCGGGATCTACTGCTGGCTGCTCTCGCCGCCGAAGCCAAGCCCTGGTTTAGCGATGCAACCAGCCATGTGTTCGGGTCGACGCCATCCTTCCGCGATCAACTCCGCAAGGGCATTCCATACTGGCGATCCGTTCTCGACGTCATGTGCAGCACCGACGTCTATGGCAGTCAAGGCATCGCTGTGGGGGACATTGATGGTGATGGCCGGGATGAGATCTACGTCTGCCAGTCTGGCGGATTGCCAAATCGTCTTTACAAGATTCAACCCGATGGCACCGCTCTCGATCTCACCGAACGCTCCGGGGTCGGTATTCTCGACGACACTTCCTCGGGGCCGTCGTCTCATTGGCATCAAACACGAGATCGCCTCCGGCCAGTACAAAATCGGGCTTCAACTTCTGAATCTTCGTAAAGCAATCCCGGCATCCTTCAACCGCCCTCAGTTCCGGCTGTATGTGCGGATCGGTGAAATGCACAAACGAAAAATCGCCGGTGAAGGCCGCGCCGGCAAGGGTCTGAAAAAGGAGTCTGCGTTCCATGATTTCTCTTGATCCTAGCGGGCAAAGATTTCAAATCTGTTAATCTGTCTCGCATGATGCGCGCATTTCTCTTCCTGCTGGCCGCCCCAATCCTCGGTGCCCAGACGATCGATTGGGCCAAGGTCGACGCCGAAACCCTCAAGCACTTCACCGCTCTCATACAGATCAATAGCTCCGATCCCGGGGGCAGCGAAAAGCCGGTCGTCGACTACCTCAAGAGTGTTCTCGACAAAGAAGGCATCGAGTCGAAAATTTTCACGATGGACAACCTCGAGAACCCCGGCATCAAGCGTCCCAACATCGTCGCCCGCATCAAGGGTAACGGCAAGAAGAAGCCCATTCTGATCGTCGGCCACACCGACACCGTGAACGTCGACGCCAGGAAATGGACCTACGGCCCCTTCTCCGCCCACCGCGAAGGAGGCTACATTTATGGCCGGGGTACCGTCGATGACAAAGACAATCTTGTCGCAGCCCTCATGTCGATCATTTTGATCCAGCGTCAAAAAGTTGTTCTTGACCGCGACGTAATTTTTCTCGCCGAAGCCGGCGAAGAAGGTGCGCCCGTCGTTGGCATCGCCTATCTGGTCCGCGAACACTGGGCCGAGATCGATGCCGAATATTGCTTTGCCGAAGGCGGCTCCGCGACCCGCACCGACAATCGCCTGCGTTTTGTTTCCGTTCAAACAACCGAAAAAATCCCCTTCGGCATCACCCTTGTCGCCAACGGAGTCGCCGGGCACGGCTCGGTTCCGCTCAAATCCAACGCTGTAGTTCACATCGCCCAAGCGGTCTCGAAAGTTGCCGCCTGGCAGCCACCCATGCGATTGAACGATACGACTCGTACTTACTTCGAACGCCTCGCCACCGTATCCACTCCCGAAGAACGGGATCGCTACAACGGTCTCCTCAATCCCGACAAGACCGATGCGATCCAGGAATATCTCGCGACCAACGAACCCCGTCACAACTCGATGTTGCGCACCTCCATCTCACCCAACATGATCACTGCCGGTTACCGGCGCAACGTGATTCCGTCCGAAGCGCAGGCCACTCTCGATATCCGCGTTCTGCCGGACGAAGACCTGCCTAAATTCCTGGAGATGCTCAAAGGCGTCATCAACGACCCCGCAGTCAAGCTCGTTCGCGATTCCCGCTCCAGCCGCCCAGGGGCATTGCCTTCACGTCTCGACAACGAAGCCTTCAAGACCATCGAAGCCGTCGCGAAAATACATTACCCCGGCGTTCCCACTCTGCCGACGATGTCTACCGGCGCAACCGACATGGCCTTTCTTCGTACCAAAGGCGTGCAGTGCTACGGCATCGGTCCGATGATCGATTCCGAAGACGGCCCCAAAGGCTTCGGAGCGCACTCGGATCAGGAACGAATCCTCGAATCCTCGCTCTACACCTTCGTCAAATTCCACTATGATCTGGTCGACCAGATGGCCCGGGCCAAATAAACCCGCAACTCCAAAGCGGGGCTAACCTTTCTTTCTATTTCAGCGTCTTGCATAATGAGAATAACTTTATGCAGCCCCTCGTCACGCCCGGCTCTGGTTTGCCGGTTCCAGAAATGCCAGCCTCGCCGCGTGGCCCCCAAAAAGTAGCCGCAATCGGGAACGAGCGCCGGAATACTCCCAAGTGGAAGATTCTCCTGGGCTTAGCAATCGCAGTGGGTGCTGGTTACTGGCTTTGGCAGCAGCAGGCAGCAGCGGATCGTGCCGCTCTAGAGGTGCGGGCTGGTATTCGTACCGCAACGGTTCAATCTGGAAGCCTGGAAAAAACGATGCGACTGGCTGGATCCACTTCGGCGGAAAAATTTGTCTCGCTGATTGCCCCGCAGATTCGCGGGAGCCGGACTGGACGGGGAAGGGCTGGGCTTAACCTGGCGGGTATGGACCAGGCATCGGTTTCTTCATTGCCGACACTGGGTGGCGGATCGCGAAGTAGCGGATCGAGCGCTTCCGGCTCGGCAGCCGCAGCCGGTGCGGCCGGCTCCTTGGCTTCTTCGGGTGGAGGGGCTATCCGCAGCTTCGGTGGTTCGGGGGCCACGCGTGCCGCATCCAGCCGTGTGAGCGGTTCTAATGCTACAGCCGGTAGGAGTTCGTCAGGAGGATCAAGCAGCGGGAGCAGTGCGTCTCTTGGTGGTGATGGCCTCGGTTCTACTTCTCGCGAATTGGGTTCCGGATTGGGTGGTGGCGGCGGCGGACAAGGAGGTGGCGGCGGTGGTGGCGGTGATTTCACCCTCGTGTTGCAGCAGCTTGTAAAGTCGGGCGCAATGGTCCGCAAGGGCGATACAGTCGCCGAGTTTGACCGCCAATATATGCTGACTCGCCTCGAAGATTACAAGTCAACGATGGAAACCGCCAAGGCGCAACTTGTTCAGCAGAAGGCGAATCTGGAATTGGCCCGCTACACGCACAACCAGAATGTAGAGAAGGCCAAGGCGGCACTCGATAAAGCCAAACTGGACATGAAGACGCTGCCGGTATTGAGTTTGATCGATGCCGAGCGGACGAAACTGTCGCTTGAAGAATCCGGCGCACAATACAAGCAGCAGATGGCCGAAGGCAAGTTTATCGATCAACAGGAAAAAGCCCAATTGAAGTATGCCGAGCTTGAGTTCAGGACGCTGGAGATCGAATACAAGCGTTCGGAGCAAAATGCGGACCGCATGCTGGCCAAGGCAAATATCGAAGGCATGGCGGTCATTCAGAATATTTTCCGGGGCGGCGAGTACGCGCAAATCCAGCAGGGAGATCAGCTCTATCCGGGGCAGTTCTTCATGCAGATCGTGGATCCGAAGTCGATGGTCGTCACCGCGATGGTGAACCAGGTCGATGGCGAGCAGTTGCGTATCGGCATGAAGGCGCGAGTGCGCTTTGACGCCTATCCCGGCCTTGAGGTGCCTGCGCATGTTGTAAGCATTGCCGCTGTTCCAAAAAGCGGTGGAATGCGGGCCACATACGTTCGTGAGATTCCGGTTCGTCTGAAAATCGATCAGATGGATCAGAGGATCATCCCGGACTTGAGTTGCAGTGTCGACGTTGTGGTCGAGGAAGAAAAAGAAGCGACCGTCGCTCCGCTGGCCGGCGTGTTTGCCGATGCCGGGACCGGAAAAAAGTTCGTCTACATTCAAGCGGGCACAGCGTGGAATCGCCGCGAAGTAGAAGTTGGTCTGGAAAATTATCTGGTTGCCTCGGTGAAGGGTTTGCGCAAGGGTGAAGTGATCGCCCTCGACATTCCGCCCTCCGGAACCGCAGCAAACAACAAAGGGTAGCAGTATGTCAGAGATCAAGCCGAAGATTCGCATTGGGCAGTCGGAGTCGTCCGTCCGTAATAAACGTATAACGATGGCAGTGATTGCGATTGCCTGCGCCGGAGCTGGCTATGCCGCGTTCAACTATAACCAGAAGACAAGCGTTGTAGAAGTCCCGGTGGCAAAAGTGCGCAAGGGCGAATTCACGATCGTGGTGCGTGCGCGCGGAGAAGTTCGCAGCGTAAAATCAACCACGATCATTGCGCCGCAAGTACCAGATCCGCGGATTGTGAGGCTGGCCGAAAGCGGCAAGCCCATCCGCAAGGGTGATGTGGTTGTGGAATTTGATGCGGCACAACAGGAACAGAATCTACTTGAGCGCAACACCACTGTCCGTACGATCGACAGTCAGATTGTGCAGACCAAAGCTTCCCACCGCATCGTCACCGAAATGGACGGCATGAACAAAATGACGGCCGAATATAACCTGGAGCGCTCAAAGCTCGAGGCGAGCAAGGCCGAGGTCGTGAGCGAGATCGAAGGTGCCAAAAGCCGCATCGATGTGGGCATCTCCCAAGGCGAGTTGGGCCAGGTGGCGCAGACAGTCAAGACTCATAAGGCCACACAGAATGCCGATCTCGAGCGGCTCGACCAGAATAAGGATAAGGCCGTTCGCGACGTGAATCGGGCTCGCGGATACCTGGGCAACATGGTGTTGCGCGCCCCCGGCGACGGCATTGTCAATCTCCTGCCCAACTTTCGCAGTCAGGGGAATTGGGGCTCAAGCCCGCCTCCATTCAAGGAAGGGGACCGGGCATGGACGGGCGCGGCGATTGCCGAGATTCCCGATCTATCACTCTTGCGCATCGACCTCAAACTCGACGAAGTAGATCGCGGCAAGCTGGAGCTGGGACAAAAATTGAAGGTGCGGATTGATGCGATTCCGGATCGTGAGTTTGAAGCCAAGCTCGACTGGATCAGCCCGATTGCTTCCGTTCAATGGCGGGGTATGGGTATGACGGAGAAGACCTTTCCGGCTCGTGCGACGATTGACGGTACGGATAAACGGTTGCGGCCCGGCATGAGCGCCTCGGCCGAGATTCTGATTGAGAGCGAAGCAAACCAGTTGCTCATCCCTACGCGGGCGAGCTTTACGGTAGGCGGCAAGCCTTCCGTCTACGTTCAAAAAGGCCTGAACTTCGCCGTCCGGCAGATTCAGGTTGGCAAGCGGAACGACAACGAAACAGTTGTGTTGAACGGACTGAAAGAAGGCGAAGTAGTGACACTCGAAAACCCGGCCGAAGCGGCACGCAAGCAGAAAAAACTTTAAGCCCCATACATGCGCAAATTCTTGATTCGAATTACTATTCTCCTGGTGGTCGTGGGGGCAGGCTATGCTGCGTTTCGCCTCTATGAACAACTGCCACAGCGGCAGGAAACTATCGCGACGGCAAAGGTCCGGCAAGGCGACGTGGTGGTCCGCAGCTTTGCCAGAGGCGAGTTGCGCGCAGTGCGCACTGCAACTCTCACGGCACCCAATCTGTTTGGCACCGTGCAGGTAACCAAGCTGGCAACACTGGGTGCGCTCGCTCGCGAAAGGGATCTCATCATTGAATTCGACGACGCAGAGGTGATCTCGCGTCTCGAGGAGAAACAGCTTGAGCTGGACCAGATCGATGAGCAGGTCAAGAAAGCGCAGGCCGATCTCGCGATCCGGGATAACCAGGATCAAGTCGAGTTGCTGCGCGCGCGTTACGGCGTTCGCCGTGCGGAGCTTGAAGTAAAACGCAATGAGCTGATCAGCGTAATCGATGCGAAGAAAAATCAGTTGACACTCGAAGAATCCAGGCGCAGATTGTTGCAGCTTGAGAGCGATATTAAAAGCCGCCGCGAGCAGGCGCAGGCCGAGCTGGCCGTATTGCGCGAAAAAACAAACAAAGCCAAACTCGAGTTGAACCGCGAGAAACAGCGGTTAGCGCAAGTCAAATTGATCGCGCCTATGAGCGGCCTTGTCGCAATCAAGCAAAACCGTTCGACTTCGATGATGTTCGGTATGCAGTTGCCGGATATTCGCGAGGGCGATCAGGTGCAGCCTGGTATGCCGGTAGCGGACATTCTGGACCTTTCCGAGATGGAAGTCGTGGCAAAAGTCGGGGAACTGGATCGGGCAAATTTGACTGAAGGCCAGGAAGTATCGATGCGCCTCGATGCTCTTCCAGACAAGCGCTTCACGGGAAAAATCAAGTCGATGAGCGGCACGGCTTCCTCCAATATGTTCAGTGCGGACCCGGCGAAAAAATTCGATGTAATCTTCTCGATCGAGATGCGGCAGCTTCTGGGCGCACTCGGCGCAAACGAGACGCAGATCAGCCGGATTCTGGCTCAGGCTGAAACTAATCGCAAGAAACCTCCGCTCCCGGCTTACAGCGGTATGGCGGCGGACGGGCCAGCTATGGCCGGTGGTGCGCCGGGTGGAGCGATGCCTTCGATGGGCGCGCCTACCGCCGCTCAGCCGCCGCAAGGCGATCAGGCTGGCCAGCGCCAACGCGGTGGGCAAGGCAACATGGACCCCGAGCTGCAACGCAAGCGGCGCGAGCTGATCACCAGGTTCAGCAAGGGCAAGCTTACGGCGGACATGACTCCGGAAGAACGAACCGAAATGATGGCCAAGGTAACGGCCGAGCTGGTAAAGACCGGCGCGATTCCCGCTGGCGCGGCGGGTGACCGTGGCAATCGTAATGGTGCCGCACAAGCGGGATTGCCGCAGATGTTCAACGTCGGCGGCATCATGGTTTCGCAGAAAGATCTCGACAATGCCAAGCTGCCCGCTCCGCCCGAAGAAGATAATCAGTTGGATGTTTTGTTGCGGCCGGGTCTGCTCGCCGATGTGGAAATTATCGTCGACAAGGTTCAGAACGTGGTGAATGTGCCAATCCAGGCTGTGTTCGAGAAAGAGGGCAAGCCGGTCGTCTACCTGAAGGTGGGCAATCGTTTTGAAGCCCGTGAGATCAAGCCTGTAAAGCGAAGTGAGAACGTCATGATTATTTCAAGCGGGGTTAAGCCCGGCGACACCGTCGCGATGGCAAACCCCGATGCCAAGCCGGACGACAAGAAAAAAGGTGCCCAGAAAAGTGGTGCGGCGGCATCGCTGCCCGGCGGCAAGGGCGGGATCTAAGTCCAATGAAGGGTTTATTTCAGGGCTTGTTGCCCGAACTGTACATGGGTCTCAGCAGCCTGCTTGCGCATAAGCTGCGCAGCTTGCTGACCATGATGGGTATGATTTTCGGCGTAGGTGCCGTCGTGGCGATGTTGTCCATCACCGCCGGCGCGCAAAAAGAAATGATGAGTTACATCGACCTGCTCGGCGTGAACAATATCATCGTCGAAGCCAAAGAAGCCGTGGATCGCAATGAATTACAGGCCCGGCGTCTGATTTCGCCCGGTCTGACTTTCCGCGATTACCGGGCCATCAAGGAAAACGTGCAGGGGCTTGAGGCCTCCACTCCCCGCAAGCGATTCAAGCCGCTCAAGATCCTGCCGAAGACTTCGGCCGAGCCACCGCTCCTGATCGGTGTGGACCCCAGCTATCTGGTCATCAATAGTTTAAAAGTAATTGAAGGGCGCTTCTTCAATGAGAAGGACAACGATACGTCCGCCCCGGTTTGCGTGCTCGGTGAGGCGGCGAAAGTGAACTTGCTCGGCTATGAACCGGCGGTGGGTAAGTACGTTAAAGTAAACGACACTTGGTTGCAGGTGATCGGAGTCTTATCGCAGCAGGCGACGGCGGATTCCGACTCCGAAGGTGTTGAAGTATCGAACCGCAACAACCTCATCATCTCGCCTCTGAACACGGTGATGCGCCGTTTTGAAGACAGCAACAGCTATCTCAAGGATGAGATCGACGGCATCTACATGCGCGTCGCCCCCGGTACCGACTCGATCGAGACGGCGGGCATCGTGCGTGCGATTCTCGATTCGACGCACAAGGATGCGGGCGACTACAACACAATCGTGCCGGCGGGCTTGCTCGAACAGCGCCGCCGCACTTCCTTCATCTTTAGCGTCGTCATGCTTTGCATCGCCGGTATCTCGCTGCTCGTGGGCGGTATCGGCATCATGAACATCATGCTCGCTACGGTGCTTGAACGCACCAAAGAAATTGGGATTCGCCGTGCGATCGGTGCACGGCAGGTCGACATCATCCGTCAATTCCTTATGGAAGCTCTGCTCATCTCAATGCTGGGCGGCATGATTGGCATTGCGTTTGGCTTCACGCTGTCCAAAGTGATTGCGACAGCCGCCGGATGGTCCACTGTCGTCACCACAAGTTCGATCGCAGTCGCCTTCGGCGTCTCCGTCGGCATTGGACTGCTCTTCGGTATTTATCCGGCCATGCAGGCCGCCAAACTCGATCCAATTGAGGCGATGCGCTACGATTAATATGCTCCGAACCTTTAGCACTTTTCTGTTGCTCGGCATCTTTTTGTCCGGCCAAACTACTACCAACATCACTACACCGAATGTCTTTAGAGATTCCGAACTTGCAACCTATCCGCAGTTCGGCACCAAAGACTACCTCCGCACGATCTTCCGCCGCGAAACTCCGAAGTTTGAACTTCAGGGGCCGATCAAATTGCAGGATTATGTCACGGGCGACAAACTCGAATTGTCCCTCAAGGCCTATCTGGAACTGGCGTTGAACAACAACACGGACATCCAGATCCAGCGCCTCGTGCTCGAGATCCCGAGGAATGCAATCATGCGATCCTACTCGATTTTCGATCCGCAGTTCGTAACCCGCCTCGGTTCCACCAGAGTCAAGACCGTGACCACCGACGCCCTCGCCGGTGCCTCCACGCTATCTTCTCTGTCTCAGCCACTGACCATGAATTGGCAACAAACGGCTCCAACCGGGACGCAATACGCGATCAACTACAGCGCTTCGAAGAACAGCACCAATAGCGCTTTCGCCAACTTGAACCCTGCCTATGGCTCCAATCTCAACCTGAGCTTCAACCAGCCGCTCTTGCGTGGACGCGATTTGCAAGTTCTTCGCGCTCCGATTACGATCGCCAAATCGCGGCTTCGGGCGAGCGAGTACGGATTCCAGGATCAGTTGCAGCAACTGCTCACCATTGCGGAAAACGCCTACTGGGATGTCATTGGTGCCCGCGAAAATTTGAAGGTTCAGGAACAGGCGCTTGCGCTGGCCGACACCAGCCTCAAACGTGCCCAGCGCGAACTCGAACTCGGCGCGCTTCCCGCTCTCGAAATCTTCCAGCCACAGGCAGTGTATGCCCGTGCGGAAATTCTAGTCACCCAAGCTCGCTATCGCCTGGCGCAGACTGAAGATGCGTTGCGCCGTCAGATGGGAATCGATCTCGATCCCGAACTGCGCAAATTGCCAATTTTTTTGACCGAATCTGTATTGCCTCCAACCGACAACACCCCCTTCGACAAGGAAAGTCTGGTAGCCGATGCCTTGCGTGTCAGGCCCGACCTGTTGTTTCAGAGGCAGCAACTCGATATTGACGACATTTTCTTGCGAGTCACCAGCGACAGCCTGCGGCCCAATTTTTCGTTATTCGGCAACTACTCTACTCAGGGCCGTGGGGGACCCACCGTGCGGCGCCAGACGATCTTCAATCAAGATGGCACGACCTCTCCGATATCTTCCGTGATGCCGGGCGGTTTCGGCGATGCCCTCGGGCAGATGTGGGGCTTTGGCTTCCCCATCATTGGTGGTGGTATCCAGCTTCGGATCCCCATCAAAGACCGGAACGCCTCAGCCAATTATGCCGATGCCGTCGTCACGAAGCGGCTGGACCAGTTGCGCATCCGCACCGTCGAGCAAAACGTTCGCCTCGATGTGCTGAACGCGATCAATCAGGTAGAGAATAGCCGGGCGAGTGTCGATCTGGCAAAGATCGCAGCCGACCTTGCGCAAAAGCGCGTCGATGCAGACCAGAAGCGCTACGAACTTGGTACGATCACGCTCTTCTTCCTGCTGGATTCTCAAAATGCGCTCACGCAGGCGCAAAGCGATCTGGTGACGCAGAGTGTTCAATACCGACGCAATCAGCTCACTCTCTATCGCCGTCTCGGCACTCTGCTCACCGAGCGTGGTATTACTACGAACTGAGTGGGAAAAATCAAAGTACTCCCCGATGCCGTAGCAAATCAGATCGCGGCCGGGGAGGTTGTCGAGCGTCCGGCCTCAGTGGTAAAAGAACTGCTCGAGAACTCGCTCGACGCAGGCTCGACCGATATCCGTGTTGAGATAGAGGCCGGAGGCAGGCGTCTGATCCGCATCACCGACAATGGTTGCGGCATGATGCGCGACGATGCGCTGCTTGCCTTTGAACGGCACGCCACTTCAAAGCTCAGTTCGGTGCATGATCTCGAGCAGATTAGCACCCTTGGTTTTCGTGGAGAAGCGCTCCCCTCCATTGCTTCCGTTTCACGCCTGACCCTCGAAACCCATGCCCGCGAGGAATCGGCGGGCACCCGCATCGCAATCAATGGCGGCAAGATGGCGATGTGTGAGGAAGCGGGCCTGGCAGCCGGAACCGTAATCACGATCCGGGATCTTTTCTACAACGTCCCGGCGCGCAAGAAGTTCTTGCGTAGTGAACAAACCGAACTCGCCCACATCGCTTCGCTGGTAACGCACTATAGCCTTGCGCATCCGGACAAGTCGTTTGAGCTGCAGCATGGCCCCACCGAATTGCTTCGCGTAACTCCGGTCGGAACCGCGCAGGAGCGCGTGTTCCAGATTTTCGGCAATCGCATCCTCGAAGACCTGGTCGAGTTTGGCCCCGAGTCCAAGACGCTTTCGACTGCGGAAGGCGAACAGAAGCGGTTCTCGCTTTCCGGCTTCGTCTCAAAGCCCCATGTCCAGAAGTTGAACCGCAATTCGATCTATCTGTTTGTGAACGGCCGGCTGATTCGCGACAAGCTCTTGTTGCACGCCTTGACCAGCGCTTATCACAACCTCATCCCGCCCGCCTGCTATCCCTTTGCGCTGATCTTTCTCGACTGCGATTTTGGCGAAGTGGATGTGAACGTCCATCCCTCGAAGACCGAAGTTCGCTTCCGCCATAGTTCCTTCGTGCATGATTTTGTTCGCGATTCCGTGCGCGGAAAATTGATGGAGTCGAAGCCGGTGTCCAGTCTGCCGCTGCCCGCTACACACACCCAGCCTGGGGCGGGTTTGCAATTCAGCGAATTCACGCAACGCATCGAGAACGCCGCACCAGATCTGTACGACCAGATCGTGCCCATGGATCGCGATGCGATGCCGCAAGAGATTCCAGCCTTGCGCCTCGAGATGCCACGCGGGCCGGAGCAGCGCTTCGATTTCTCCGAGCCCACGAGCGCCCATCCACCGGCGCGCATGCGCATCCCCGATACTCACGGGCCACTTCCGCCCGGAGTGGCTTCGCTCAACGATTACGAAAGCCTCGGCTCGCTGGGCGATCTGCGGCCAATCGGGCAGATCCACAACAGCTTCATCATCGCCGCAGGACGCGATGGCTTGTGGATCATCGACCAGCATGTTGCCCACGAGCGCATCTTGTTCGAGCAGGTGCTGCGGCAATTCGCGCGTCGCGAGGCGCAACAGCAGCGCTTGTTGATGCCCATGGTGATGGAATTGACGGTAGGCCAGCACCTCGAATATGCGCGCATCGCGGATGAACTGGCAAAAGCCGGTTTTGAAACGGAGCCTTTCGGCAATCGCACCATCGCAATCCAGGCCGCTCCAACTGGCCTCGGGCCGGGCGAAATCGAGAAAGTAATCTTTGAAATTCTCGACATTGCGGAAACAGAGCTTCGCAAGTCTTCGGTCGACGATCTGCGCCGCAATATCGCGGCCAGCGTTTCCTGCCGCGCCGCTATCAAAATCAACACCCCGCTCGATCATCAAAAGATGGAATGGCTGCTTGCTGAATTGGCGAAGTGCGAATACCCAATGGCCTGCCCGCACGGGCGTCCCATCGCCTTGCGTTATTCCACGCGGGATATCCTGCGTGGCTTCCACCGAATTTAGGCGTCTGGAGCTTCGATCACCAAGACCGGAGATGGTTTGCTCGTACGCATACGGTCGAGCGGGTGCGGCGCGAGTGGCCC
>JBKJSR010000596.1:0-12011 GCA_046594355.1 Bryobacter sp. | reverse complement strand
AGGAGGCGCGGCGGCTGGTGGGCGAGTATTGGGGCGAGTGGGAGCGGGGGAGTTTTGAAGAGGAGATTCCCGAGGCACCTGGGCTTGCTGGGCCGCGCGAAGTGAGTGTGGATTGGCCGACGGCGACGCTGCCGATTTTGCAGGTGGCTTACCGGACGCCGGCTTATCGCGATAAAGATGGGGAGTCTGCGGCACTGGATATTCTGTCGTATTTGTATTTTTCGCAGAGTTCTCCGCTATATGAAGAACTGGTGCTGGAGGAGCAGCTTTGCGATGTGTTCTTTGGGATCAATGCGGATCATCTGGACCCTTATCTTTATGTGGTGACGGCGCGGTTGAAGGATGCCGGGCGCGTTGACGATGTGCGGCGTCGGGTGGCGGAAACGGTGGAGCTGATGAAGACTTCGCTTGTGGATGAGGAGCGGCTGGAAACGGTGAAGAGCCATCTGCGGTATGCGTTTGCGATGCGGATGGATCATACGGAGGGGGTTGCGGGGTTGCTGGCCCGCTATGTCGCGATGCGACGGACGCCGGAGACGATTAACCGACTGTTTGAGCAGTACGCAAAGGTGAGTGCGGCGGATTTGCAGCGGGTGGCTCGGGAGTATTTTGTGGAAGCGAATCGAGTGACTGCTTTGCTGAGGAGCGTGGCATGAGCGGGCCACTGAAGAGTTATCGCTTTGCCGTGCGATGCGGAAGTGCGCTCGACCCTAAGGGCAAGGAGGGGCTGGCCTGTCTAACGGCGACGCTGATGGCGGAGGGTGGGAGTAAGTCGCGCAGTTACAAACAGATTCTCGATGAGTTTTTTGAGATGGCGACAGGGCTTGAAGTGCAAGTGGATCAGGAGTTGACCGTGTTCTATGGCACGGTGCATCGGGATCACGCCGCGCGCTACGAGGCGATTGTGAAGGAGATGATGGGGACGCCTGGCTTTGCGGAAGAGGATTTTGAGCGGGTGCGCGAGGACTTGCTGAACTACCTGAAGGTAGGGTTGCGGGGCAGCAATGACGAGGAGATGGCGAAGGAGGTGTTGTATCGGGAGCTGTATGCGGGGCATCCTTATGGGCATCCCTGTAGCGGGACGGTGAAGGGGCTGGAGGCGATTGAGATCGGTGATGTGCGGGAATTTTATGCGCGTTATTTTTCTGAGTTGAGTCTTGATGCATTGCCTGCGCCTCTGTTGCCAGTGCCGAGGCAGCCGAGCGGGATTGAAGCGGTTTTGATTGAGAAAGCGGATGCGCGTGGAGTGGCGATGAGCTTTGGATATCACATCCCGGTGAGGCGCGGACATCCGGATTATCTGGCTTTGCTGGTGGCGCAATCGTGGCTGGGACAGCACCGGAATGGCGGTCGGCTGTATGACCGGATTCGCGAAGTGCGGGGATTGAATTACGGCGATTACGCCTATATTGAGTACTTTCCGCATGGGATGTATCAGTTTGAGCCGGGCCCGAATCTGGCGAGGCAGCAGCAGATCTTTCAGGTGTGGTTGCGTCCGGTGGAGCCAGGGAAGGCGCTGTTTGCGTTTCGGCTGGCGCTGTATGAGATCGAGAAATTAAGGCGGGAGGGAATGAGTGCGGAGGCGTTTGAGCGGACGCGGAATTTTCTGGCGAAGTATGTGAAGCTGCTGTTGAAGACGGAGTCGCTGGTGGCGGGTTATGCGTTGGATAGCTTGTTTTATGGGACGCCGGAGTATACGAGCTACATTGCGGAGGGGCTGGCTGGGCTGACGCTTGTTGAGGTGAATGCTGTGATTGGGAGGTACCTGCAAGTTGAGGATTTGAGTTTTGTTGCGGTGGGGCCGGGGATGGCGGAGTTTGCGCGGGTGCTTGAGAGGGGTGAAGCGACGCCGATTATTTATGAGACAGTACAGGCGGCGGAGGTGCTTGAGGAGGACAGGGGGGTGGCTGGTTTTCCGCTACGAGTGGGGACGGTGAGAGTGATGCCGTTTGAGCGGGCTTTCGAGGATTAGAGCAATGCCTAGGACTTGGGTGAGGATGGAGTGGACAGTCGATTGGGCGATACATATTTCGCGGTTAAGGTGGCTGCGCGTTCATGAAGACGATTGCGTTTTTTAACCATAAGAACGGAGTGGGCAAGACGACTCTGCTCTACCATCTCGCCTGGATGTATGCGGATCTTGGCCTGCGCGTGATTGCGGTGGATCTTGACCCGCAGTGTGATTTGTCTTCCATGTTTCTTGAAGTGGACAGACTTGATGAAATCTGGAATCAAGGCGAAGACACGGAAAGTATTAGTGCCGCGTTGCGTCCATTGATCGAAGGCACTGGTGGTGTTGCCGAAACTCATTTGGAGCAGATTACGCAAAACCTTGGACTTATTGTGGGGAACTTAGGTCTGTCGAAAATGGAAGATGAATTCAGCAGAGATGGCATGGACTCTGCTCTCCGATTCACGTCCGCTTTTTTCCGTGTCGTTCAAATGGCAAGCAAACAATTTGATGCCGATCTAGTGCTGATTGATGTTGGGTCCAACTTAGGAGCTATCAATCGATCTGCGCTGCTCTCAGCAGATTACGTGGTGATTCCGATTGTCCCCGACGTGTTTTCTTTGCGAGGTCTGCGCGATGCAGGGGCAACGCTGCGAAACTGGCGTACACAATGGAAGAGTGGACTGGAGCAGATGCCCAGCGGTGCGATGAAAGCCGCCGGATACATTTTGATGCAGTATTCCGCCCAGGCAAGCCACTCGGCCAAGGGGTTCCATTTTTGGAGCCAGAAGATTCCCTCTGAATATGGGAGGTCTGTCCTCGGACTTTCAGAAGCGAATGAGGCTTCGCAAACCGACCCGAATTGCTTGGCGGTTGTGAAGCGATATCCCACAATGATGTCGATGGCAATGGAGGCACGTAAGCCAGTTTTTCATTTGACGCCTTACGATGGCGCAATCGGATCCCATTCCGCTGCGGTTCGGGACTGCAATGCCGACTTCAAGCGCCTTGCTCAATCGCTTGCCGCGAAGTGCGATCTTGCGCTGCCTGTGTCTCAGAGATAGAAACCGGCGGAGGCTCCAACCCATTCGAGGTTTTTGTTGTAGTCGACGCCCATCTGATTACCGCGGCCCATGCGGACGATCATGTTGGCGGCGAGAGGGAGATCCATTGAGGGTAGCCAGATATACATGATGCGGATTTCGGCCATCGTGGGGCCGTGCGGAGTTGTGATGACCGGTGCGAAACGGACACGCTCCTGCAAGATGTAGTTGTGGCGTTCTCGCATGGGGATCGCCTGGAGCTGATCGTGCGTGGGGCCGACGATTACACCAATGCCGGCAAATGAATACAGAGGTTTAAGAACGAAGTTTTCCGGGTTCTCAGGAAGCTCCGTGACTTCGTGGAAGAAGTGGCTCCTGGGGACGCAGGGGTGCTGGAACCAGGGGATCGAAAACTTGCTGAGGCGGAAGAACCAGTTGGGGTGGCCAGCCCATTCGACATCGAGGTCGTCTGTCCAGGCGAAGGGGATCACAGCTTTCTTGCGTTCGAGTTCGTCGAAGATTGCGCGGTTGTAGATGCGATGGATGGGAGTCCAGGTGCCATCGCGATTGTAGAAGAGCTTGCGGCCTTCCTTTTTTATTTTCGTGATGCAGACGGCTCGGACGCCGTAGATGCGTTCGGTGCAGATGAAGTCGCAGACGGTCTTCTGCCGGTCGGGGTCGATCTCGAGGAGCACCACGTTTTCGGGGGCGTGGTGGTTGAGGATCGCTTCACCGAGGAGGCGATGGTAGGCGTCGATATCGAGATCGCTGAGAAGGTGTCTGAGGCTGGGATTGAGGTCGTAGGCGCGCATGTATTGGCGGGCCATTTCCGTCTGGTAAGCATAGAGGCTGGGGAAGCCCTGGATCTCGACGAGCTTAGGGGCCGCACGGCCATTCTCGTGGACAATGCCGAAGTCGGCCTGGATGAAGAGGGGTTTGGCGTCTTCGTTGGGGACGCGGTACTGAGCGGGGATCTCCTTTGTGGAAGCCTCGAGATAGAGCTTGTTGTTGAGGAGTTGGCCGACTAGTTCGCGGCCCGCACGGGACATTTCCTGCAGGAGCTCGCGGGGGAAGAAGCACGGGGTCTCCGAGTGGCGGAACTCGACGTGGCGGCCGATGGTGGTGTCGATCGAGGCGGTGAAGCCGGCGTATTTTTCGGGGGTCCAACGGCGATTGAAGTCTTCGCGCAGCGGCGTGATCATAGGCTAGACATGAATGAGAAATTGGCCGTCGCGCATGATCTGACGGTCGTCGGCCCAGATGTTGAATTTACGTCCGACAACATCGATATGAGTGGATGAGTACCAATCGGCACCGGTGTGAGCGCCGTATGGATTGCCGAAAGCGATGTGGATGCCGGGGATCTTTTCATCCTGCAGGATATTGCCGATGACGTCGGTGAGAGCGAGGTTGGTGCCGATGGCGAATTCGCCGACGCGGTCGGAATTTTCGTCGGTGTGACAGTAAGCCCAGAACTCGTCGCGTAATTCCTGGTTGGTGCTTTCGGCGGAGACCATGCGGTTTTTCTCGACCTTGATCGTGAGCGGGGTATCGCGAAGGTCGCCGTATTTGGCGCAGAGATAATCGCCGACGACGCCGTCGATGACGAAGGTGCCATTGACTTCACCGGGGGTGGTGAAGCATTCGCCTCCGGGGAGGTTGCCCCATTTGGCAGTAGAGATGATGCCGCTGGTTTTGATCCAGTTGTAATTGGGATTCATGTCGGCGGTGATGTCGGTGCCGGCTGCGGTTGTGGCGCGGATTTTCTTTGCGCTGGCGGCGATGTTGCGAACTTCTACGCTCAAGGCGTCGACCTTGAGGAAGTCTGCGCGCATGCCTTCGAGCATGATGCGCTTTTCGATGTTGACCATGTGGGCATGGCGCATCTTGCGGCGATTGACAACGTCGGTCATCTGCATGCGGCTCTTGAGTTCGTGCTGCTGGGCGACGACAGCGAAGATCGAGACGCCGCTTGTTTCCATGTCGTCGAGGACTTCCTGCGGCATGCCGATCAGTGGGCGTGACGCATAATCTTCGAGGCGGAAGCAGTTCCAGGTGCAGCCGAGGAGCGTAAGCTCGCTAGCGAGAGCGGCGGCGATTTCTTCACTGACGATGTCGGTGATGAGGGTGACTTTTTCTTCGGGCTCTATGCGCAAGCAGGTGCGGACGGCATTGCGGGCTCCGGGAGTCAATTCAGGATCGAATGTAATGGGCAGCAACTTAAAGGCCAGCCTCCGTTTCGGAAATGATGTAATCGACGACGGCTTTGAGGTCGCCCGTTTCACGCCAGACTTTCAATTGGCGGTCGGCACCGGTACCAGTGCGCAGCATCTTATAGATGTAGGAAATCTCTTCCCGGCTGCCTAACTCGTCGACTACGTCGTCTACAAAATGAAGCAACTCGAAAAGAAGGTCTCTAAGGGGGACTTCGATTTGTTTGCCGAAGTCGACCAGCTTACCGTCGAGGCCGTAGCGCGCGGCGCGCCACTTATTTTCCATGATAAGCGCACGGCGGTAGAGGCGGAAGCCCTGATTGTTGCTGTGGAGCTTGTAGAGCTTGGCGACCAGGGCTTGTATGAGCGCGGTGACGGCGATGGTTTCTTCGAGGCGCATGGGGAGATCCATGATGCGGAACTCGAGGGTGGGGAAGTAAGGATGGGGACGGATATCCCACCAGATTTTTTTGGCGCTATCGATGCAGTTGGTCTTGATGAGGAGGTTGACGAAGTTGGTGTACTCGCCCCAGCTTGGGAAATAGTCGGGGATGTTGGTGCGCGGGAACTTGTCGAAGACTTTGCAGCGGTAGCTCTTGAGGCCGGTTTCGAGGCCAAGCCAGAAAGGTGAATTGCCGGTGAGGCCAAGGATGTGGGGAACGAAGTAGCGGGCGGCGTTCATGATCTGTATGGCGGCTTCGCGGTCTTCGACGCCGATGTGGACGTGGAGGCCGAAGATCAAATTGCTGCGGGCAACGGACTGCATGTCTTCGACGATGGTGGCGTAACGCTCGTCGGGATAAATTTCCTGTTTGCGCCAGTCGGCGAAGGGGTGGGTGGAAGAGGCGGCGATGCGGAGACCATTTTGTTTTGCGAGGCCGATGAGGCCGGTGCGCAGTTCGTGGAGGTCGGCCCTGGCTTCCTGAATGTTGTTGCAGATGCCGGTGCCGACTTCGACAACGCTCTGGTGCATTTCGGGCTTGACGCGTTCGGCGAGGAGGCGTTGACCCTTGCCGATGATTTCGGCGCTGATGTGCGAACGAAGGTCCCGTGTTTCGGGGTCGATGGTCTGGTATTCCTCTTCGATCCCGATCGTAAGCGACGGCTTGCTCATAGTACAGATTATCTAATAGAGGAAGTTGGAATAAGCTTTATCGAGAGAAGCATGAAGCAATGGAAGTTCACATACAGCGGCATATCGACGCAATTCAATCTGGTGACGCGGAGTTGCAGGGCCAGTCTTTTCAAACGCTGGTGAAGGCGACGGCTGAGCCTGTGGAATGGGCGTATGAGGTGTGGGATCAATTGTTACGACTTTTGAAGCATAAGGACAATCGCTGTCGCTCGATTGCGGCTCAGATCCTATGCCGGCTTGCCGTAAGCGATCCGAAGCAGCGGATGGTTGGAGATATTCCGGCGCTGCTTGACGTGATACGCGATGAGCGCTTTGTTACAGCGAGGCACTGCTTGCAGACGTTGTGGAGAGTGGGAGTGGCGGGAAAGCGTCAGCGCGAGGTGCTGGTGGAAGGATTGACGGGGCGGTTTCATGAGTGCGCGACCGAGAAGAACTGTACTCTGATCCGCTACGACATCATTGAGTGTTTGCGAAAGATTGAGGATCAGGCGGGGGATGAGCTTACGCGGGGGAGGGCGCTGGAGTTGATCGAGACGGAAAAAGACTTGAAGTACCGCAAGAAGTACTTGAGCCGCTGGAAACGCAAGTAGCCGGGGACGAAGGGATTTGGTCGTCTAACGGATGCGCTCGATTTGCCCGAGCTTCCGACTCCGCTCGGGTTGTTCCTTTGGCTGGTTGTCTGCCTGATGTTTTTTGGAAGTGCCGATGCCTTGGGCCGGGGGTCGAAGAACTTATAAATTCGAGCCACAAGCAAAAGCAGGTGCAAGTGGTGAAAGATGAAGAGGACTCGCCCTACGAAATATTGCGGGCGCAGCGGAAGCCTATGTTGGCGCTTCGTTGGGTGGGGCGGACCCAGTTGCGGAAGAAGACCGTAATTCGCTTCGCAGGGTCGCTCCACGCGCCTCCCCGAATCACCTTGTATTGGCCCGTCTCCGGGCCTCTCGGGTTGTCGGCTGGCGAGATCCTGTAGTATTCGCGGTCGAACCAGTCCGAAGTCCACTCTGCCATGTTGCCGGCCATGTCGAATAACCCATACGAGTTCGCCGGGTGCTTGCCTGGCTCGCCTGGGCCACCTTCGGTTTCATATCTTGCCGCTTTCGCGTCTGGCTTGTCACCCCAGGGGTAGACTTTTTGCTCCAAGCCTGCTCGCGCTGCGTATTCCCATTCCGCTTCCGTAGGCAGGCGAGCTCCCGACCATTCGCAGTAAGACTTGGCGTCATTCCAATCGACATTGTAAATCGCTGTATTAGCCATGCCTTCAGGGACCTTGCCATCCTGCCAATGATACGGCTTGCGGTGGCCTTTGGCCTTGACGAAGACTTCGTATTTTTCGTGGCTAACTTCGCTTGTGTCCAGGTAGAAGGGATGCAGAGTTACTTTGTGGACTGGCCGATCATCGAGCAGGATCTGCGGACGCATCTTGGTTGCGTCGTCCGACGTGACTTGCGAGCGGCCCATCTGGAAGCTGCCGCCGGGGATGAGGACTTGCTGTGCGACGAAGACGAACAGAAGTGGGGTCACACGAAGAGTTCCGCGATTTCGTCGTCCATGGCCATCTCGGTTGCACCCAACATATCGATGTAACGGTAGGCGCGCTTTGACGGCGTGTTCGTCAGTTCTTTGCGCCAGTCGATTCCGAGGGCTGAGTAGATCGAGGCATACACGTTCTCTGTTTTGATCTGCTGCTTGCCGTACTTCCAACCAGTTTCGGCGACTTGCTCGCCGGTTGCATTCGTCTTGCCGATGATGCGGCCTCCCTTGGTGCCGCCGCCGGCGTAGAGGGATAGATAAGCCAGGTTGTAATGATGGCGCCCGGCAATGCCGTTGAGAGCCCCCGGAGTACGGCCAAATTCGGTGGCGACGACGATCAGCGTTTCGTCGAGAAGAGTCTTGCCGACCAGGCGAGGAGACGGGGTGGCGCTGAGGTCGCGCATCAGGTTTGCGAAGGCGCGGTCAAACTCGTTGCAGCGGATGTAGTGGTTCGACTTTTTCGAATGGTTGTAAATGTCGCGGTGGTGGTCCCAATCGGGGTGTGTGATGTGGATGTAGCGGGTACCGGCGTCTGCCTGCACCAGGTTGCGGGCCAGCAGACAGCCTAGGCCCACTTCGTTCGCGCCGTAGCGCTCCTGCTCCTCTTTCGACATGTTGAAGGCCTGCGGCCAGCGTTCGTCACCAAGCAGACGGTAGGCCGAATTCTGGAAGTCGCGGAAGGATGCGAAGGAACGGTCGCGGCCGGAGCGGTTGGGGGCCATCACTTTATCGAGTTCACCCAGGAGTCGATAGCGTTCGTCGAGCAGTGCGAGAGCGTCTTTGGATGACGGTGCCGCGCCGCCGCCAGACTTGAGATTGACGTCGAGCACAGAGTGGCGCGGATGGAGGAAGCCGGTCGAAAGTGCGCCGCAGCCGGCAGTATCCAGGTTGCAGCCAACGTAAGTGGGGAAGGTGTCCTTCTCCCGGCGCTGTGCCTCAAGCTCCATGGCGATAACAGAGCCGACGCTGGGGATCTCGGAGGCCTGCGCCGGGTTCAGCGGACGGCCTGCCTGCGTGTAGTATTGACCGCGAAAGTGGACCACTTCGTGGCTCTTCATCGAGCGGACAATCGTGACCCTGTCCATCTCTTTCGATAGCTCGGGGAAGAGGCGGTGGCTGAGGTAAAGATCGTTGCGAATCGGACGGACGTCGAAGTCTTTCTGCGTGCCAGCGTCTTCTTTGAAGTCGAAGCTGTCAACGTGGGACAGCGCGCCGGCAAGTTCGATGACGATGCAGAAGCGGGCCGTGCCGCGTGGGTTCGAGCGTCCCGCAGCGCGGGCGGCTTGCGGGACGAGAGCTTGTGATGCGAACGCGCCGAGCAGCCCGTGACCACCAAGGCGGAGGACGTCGCGGCGGGCAGGGAAGAGGTCAGAGAGGCGTTGGTTCATGGCTTAGTAATTGAAGAGAAACTCCGGGCTGTTGATCAGTGCCCAAAGGAGATTCTCCGCTCCTTTCTGACGGTTTGTGGCCATGGCCTTGAGGGCGACGGCACTCTGCTGCGGTGTGGGACGCCGGGCGATGCTGCGGAGAAAAAGCTGGTCGACGACCTGCTGGTTGTCGTTCGATTGTGCGAGGAGCGAGCTGACATCAATGCGCTCTGTGACAACTTTCGATTGCATCAGCAGCATCGCTTGCAGCGCCGAGGGCGGCACCTTCTTCGGCATGTCGTCGCGGTTGGACTGGCCGAAGGTCCTCATGAAACTCTGCACTTCGGCGCCGGCCTTTTTGGGTTCCGACATTTGCATCACCATGCCGACGCTTTCAACACCGCTGGTGAATTTGCCGGGCTTGCCGGTGGCAATGGCGATGGCGTCGTGCAACTCTGGAGCACTGAGCATGCGGACGTACTTACGGGCGTAGTAAGTAGTGTAGGAGTCTTTCCATTCGCCCTCAAAACGGGAACTGAGTTGATACGCGGCAGAGTTCATGATGGTGCGGAGCACGCCGCGGAAGCTGTGATTGTTCTTGCGGAAGTCTTCGGCAAGAGCGTCGAGCAGGGCGGGGTTGCTCACCTGATCAGGCTTGAGGAGATCGAAGTCGTCGACGGGTTCGACAATGCCGAAGCCCATGAACTCGGCCCAGAGCCGGTTGACAAAGGCGCGCCGGAACTGCGGATGGCTGGTGAGCATGCGGGCCAGTGCGTCCCGGTAGTTTTCCCCAGGTTGAGGGCGCTCGCCGGTGAGGATAAAGCGGGGCGTGGCGTCGCCGCCACGGCGCGGAACACGCACGATGGAATCGGCCTTCGAATCGTAGTCGGCACCAATGTCGTCGACCGTGTATTCGGTGTTGGCCTGGTAGCCGTTTTCCCAGTTCATGATCTGGCGGGTCTTGCCAAATAATGCGGCTTGTCCGAAGAACTCTTCGCGCTTCTTTGATGTCAGAAACAGGTTCACTTTTTCGAGGTGGTTCTTGCCGTCGTGGCAGGAGATGCAGGCGAGGTTGAGGCCGAGGAAGACCTTGGAATAGGTGATCGTGAATTCATCGACGGTGTCGGGCTGGTTGACGAGGTCGTGTGCGTCGGGGGCCTCGGGGTCGTCTTTCGCTTTGACGAAGTCCCGCTGGTAGTAGAGGGAGCCGGGGACGGAGAAGCTCGATTTGCCCGCGCCAGTGAGCAGGTCGGTGACGACTTCATCGACGGGGCGATCGAGTTTGAGCCATTCGCGGAGCCAGAAGTGGAAGAGGTTGAGCCCCGAGCCCATGCGGCCGCCAGCGCGGAAGAGGTCTTCAAAGTAGTAAGTCCATTTGTCGATGAAGGCCTGGCTCGCGAGCAACTTGTCGATGAGCTTCGAGCGCTTGGCGGGGTCTTTGGAGTTGAGAAATAGTTCGAAGTCGGCCGGCTCTGGAATGCGCCCGGTGGCATCGAGCCAGGCGCGGCGGGCGAATTCTTCGTCGCTCGATAGGGCAGCGTGGGGAATGCCGTCCTTCTTCATGCGGCCAAAGATGTGGCCGTCGATGAAGTTGATACGCTTCACGGCGGCACCTCCAGCACGGGCCG
The DNA here is from genome assembly GCA_046594355.1 of Bryobacter sp. Lineage (GTDB taxonomy): Bacteria > Acidobacteriota > Terriglobia > Bryobacterales > Bryobacteraceae > Bryobacter. The sequence continues at coordinate 1,144 of JBKJSR010000596.1, read as the reverse complement.
GAGTGTAAGCAGCAGTAAGGCCGGCGGCCTGCTTCGATTTCTGCTCTGGAGGCGTAAAGAGCGGCTTGTGGGCCTTTTCAAATTCTGGAGTTTGGGCGAGCAGGGCAAGCAGCAGGACAGGCGTCATCGCGGCGACCTCCTGAGGATTTGGATGCGGCCGCCCTTCACTTCTGTAAGGTACACTTCGCCCCGGCGGTTGACGGCCATCAAGTGGGGGAGTTGGAACTCGTCCGGTTTACCCCACTGTTCAACAATCTTTCCGCTGCCCATTTCGAGCAGATACATCTGGTTCGTGTCGCCTTCTGTGGAGAGCATCTGTTTGCCGACGATGGCAAGACCGAAGGGATTGCCGAAGCCAGTCCATTCGGCGATGAATTTGCCGTCGTTCGAAAAGACCTGGAGACGCTTGTTGCCTCGGTCGCAAACATAGATTTGATCCTGTTTGTCGATAATGATGCAGTGGGCGGTGGAGAATTCGCCCGGCAAATTGCCCTTCTTTCCCCACTGGCTCACGAAGTTTCCTTTGGCATCGAAGTGAACAATGCGGCCGTTCCCGGCATCGGCGACATAGTAGTGGCCTTTGGAATCCCAGGCAATGTCGTCGGGGGAACGGAAGTGTTTTTCATCATTGCCAGGGACGTTCACTTCTCCGATCGTGCGGAGGAGTTCGCCGTCGGCGCTGAAGACGCGGAGGACGTGATTGCCGTTGTCGGTGGTCCAGATTGTACCGTCGGGGGCGACCTTGATGACGTGTGGGACTTTGTACATTCCTGCGCCCCAACTCTTGATGTATCTGCCCTTCGAGTCGAATTTAGACACAGGAACATCTCCACGGTGAAGGATGTAGATGTTGCCCTTTTGGTCGATGTCAACGCCGGACATGACGCCGGCATTAGCTTCAGCCGTGGGCAGGAATCCGGAACTTTGGTAGGTGACCGCGTAGAGGGTGACGGAGAGCAGGATCAGGCAGAGCTTCATTGTTCTTATTGTGGACCTTTTTGATGGATTACGAGGCGATCCCATTTTCTGACGCCGAGGGAAACCGGCTCATACTTCTCGACAGGCAGATGGAGAGCTTCACCGAAGACTTTAGCCGCGAATCGTGTGTCGTTGTGGACGAGAACGCCTCCGGGCGGGAGGCTTA
>JBKJSR010000563.1:0-6904 GCA_046594355.1 Bryobacter sp. | reverse complement strand
TGTCGGAGTGCGCGGCAGTGAGGGCTTTGTGCAGCGGGACTCCGGTGTTCGCGGTGGCGGTCGGAGCAGTGGCGGCGATGCGAATGCGCCTGCTGGAGTGCGCGGCAATGAGGGCTTTGTGCAACAGGACTCCGGTGTTCGCGGTGGAGCTGGTGCTGGAAGCGAGCGCGATTCTGGTATGCGTGGCGGTTGGCAGCGCTTTGGAGACGCTGAGGTGAATTCTGGTGTTCGCGGTGACGGCCGTTCTAACGACGGCTTTGTCCAGCGGGATAACAGAGTTGATGATGGATCACGATCGCGCGGTGGCGGGGCTGTCGATGTAAGCCCTCGCATTGTGGAACGTGGTGGCTCGCGGTCAGAGGGCAATACTGGCGGAGGCTATGTCAGCCCTCGCGTGGATCGTCAGAGCCAGGGATCAAGTGATTCTTATGGCGGTGGATCGCGTGGCAGCGAATCGAGATCTGGTTGGGGTGGGTTTGGTGGTGTTCGTGGTGCTTCGCCGGATAGCAACAGTTCACCCCGAATGCAGCAGTCGGCCCCTCACAGCAGCCCGGATGGCGGTGGTTACAGTCGTGGCGGTGGTTCTTCCGCTCCACGGATGATCGCGCCTTCAGGTGGTGATGGCATGCGTGGTGGCGGTGGCGCGCCTTCAGGTGGTGGTGGCGGAGTCGGTGGTAGCCGCAGTGGCGGTGCTGCACCTTCGGGTGGCTCTGGCGGTGGCGGCGGTCGGGGAGGCCGCGGCGGCAACCAGTAAGCGCAAGCTACAAAAGTTTTTGAGTTCAGGATCTTTGATCAGACCTGTGCTTCCCTCCATACCCGCCGGAGAGACCTCACTCTTCCGGCGGGATTTTTACTTGGCAGTGCTATCGAGTGAATTGAAAAGGAACGGGGCGCGGCAGGTCCTGCCACTCCGCTTGCACTCCCGTGCAACGCGGGTGGACCGTGCCGGTCCCCGGGTAAGACGGAGTTGATTGAAGGATGCGCGGGCCTCACAATCCGGGCATCATCGATTCCGCCAAGCTGAAAAAGGAACGGGGCGCGGCAGGTCCTGCCACTCCGCATGCACTCCCGTGCAACGCGGGTGGACCGTGCCGGTCCCCGGGTAAAGCGGAGTCGATTGTAACGATGCACGGAAACCTAAGAACCGTGCATCATCGAATCCGCCGAGCTGAAAGAGTAAAGCCGCCAGGCAGGGCCAGGTTTTGTCACACAAGATTCACCATCCTGTGTAAACCGTGGCCTTGCGCATCCCGCAGGATGAGTGTCAGGCGGCTTTGTCGGCCTCAATCAGCGGAAACGGGACGGGGAGTCTCGTTTGCCGCTCGATGAGCCGTGGCTTGACAGGGAAGGGAAGCACCTTGCGAGTCTCGCCTCCACTCAGGAGAGCGTAGGACTCGGGGTATCGATCCGGGTTTCCGGTCAAGATCAGAGAACGGCCGACCGGCCGTCCGATGTAAAGTTCGAGGGCCGCAACCACTTCGATTTCGAAGAGTGGGGCGAGGAAAGACAGATCTTCCGTGCGGCGAAAAACTTCGTTCAATGCGACACGCGTGGCGTAGCGGGCGTCGTCGAGTTGTTTCTGGCTCACCCTGGAACCGATCAGCGGCACCCAGGCGTGGACAATGCGGGATTCGCGAGCGAGCAGGTCGTAGAAGAGCCTGCCATTTTTTTCGATCTCGCTCACAAACCAGGAGGTGTGAGCAGGGTCGTAAAAATCGGCCAGGTCGTGACGGCCATGGATGCGCAAGAGGTCGGAGGCGCTCGAAAGTACATCAGGCATATCAGCCCGGATGCTGCGATCAATGGCGGCAGTGGACCAGTCGTCTAGAAGGTCATAAGCATAGGCATCTTTTGCCCGCGGATAATAGGGCTTGCAGGCGAGATAGGCGAGCAATTGGGCCGACTTCGCCGTGTCTTCAAGATTTTCGAGATCGGCAAGCCAATGCAACTGCAACCAACTGCGCAACGTCTTCTGGAGTTGAATGGAAACTCGAATGGCGGCTTTCATGAAGCCCGATTCGCCAGCAGCGGGGACGGCGGTCCAGACTTCTTCCACGTCGCCGTGATGAGCCACGGCGAGATTTACTTCAATCCGATTGGCGAGAACGGCCTGGTCAAGGCCGGTTCGGTATTGGTGCAGCAGCGGCGTGAGCACCGAGGTCAAGGACAGCGCCTCAAGCTCAACAGAGTGTTTGAATTGATCGAGTTTCATCACGACCTGAAGCTACCAAATCGAGGTCCAAAAACGAGCCGCGACGTGGCTGAGAGTCCGAGGCCAGACTAGCTCTAAGCCATTGAAAAATCGAAGGATAAAAGTATTTTCAGTTTTTTGAAAATATTTGTGAACGCTTTTTTGGCTCCTGTAGACTGCTTGCCGGCAAGCGCACGAACGGAGTTTGGCGAATTCAATTATGATTAAGACTTCATGGAGTGTGTTGGATGAAGCAATTCGGATCTGGGCGAGTCATGTTGCTGGGGACACTGGTTGCGGCCACTGCGTGGGGGCAAGTGGACTTTGTGCGGGACGTACAGCCGATCCTGCGCAAGAATTGCTACGGTTGCCATGGGCCTTCGATGCAGCAGAGCGGATTGCGGCTGGACGATGCCGCGACGGCGCTGAAGGGCGGTTACAGTGGGGCGGCATTCCTGCCTGGGGATAGCGCTGGTAGTCCGCTTATGCAGCGGGTAGAGGGGGCGAAGGGATTTCCGGTAATGCCTCCGGGGGGCAAACGGCTGAAGCCGGAAGAAGTGTCGGCTTTGAAGCATTGGATCGATGCGGGGGCGGTGTTTCCAAGCGGGTTGAAGACTGTGAGTGCAGTGCCGCGAGTGAAGAGTAAGCATTGGGCATTTCAGCCAGTGCAACGACCGGAGTTGCCTGTAATTGCGGGGGGCCGCAATGAGATCGACAAGTTCGTTTTGGCGCGTCTGGAGAAAGAGAAAATTGCGCCGGCAGTTGAGGCGGACAAGCGGGTATTGTTGCGGCGGCTCAGTCTTGATTTGACGGGTTTGCCGCCGACGGCGGAGGAGACTGAAAATTATTTGGCGGACGCCCGCCCGGATGCCTATGAGCAGCAGGTGGAGCGCCTACTCGCTTCTCCCCATTACGGAGAGAAGTGGGCGCGGCACTGGCTGGATCAGGCGCGCTACGCGGATTCGGATGGCTATGAGAAGGACTGGATCCGTCCGTGGGCCTGGCGCTGGCGCAATTGGGTGATCAATGCGATCAACAAAGACATGCCGTTCGACCGCTTTACGATCGAGCAGATTGCCGGAGATCTGTTGCCGCAAACGAGCGCCGAAACGAGAGTGGCGACGGGCTTTCATCGCAATACGCTGACCAATCGCGAAGGTGGCATCGACGACAAGCAGTTTCGTTTTGAGGGGACTGCGGATCGTAGCAGTACGGTGGCTTCGGTTTGGCTGGGCTTAACGGTAGCTTGCGCGCAATGCCACGACCATAAGTACGATCCAATTTCGCAGAAGGATTTCTATACGATGTTTGCCTTTTTCGACAATGTCGAGGAAGTGAATATCGATGCGCCGCTGGCGGGAGAAATCGGCCCTTGGATTCGGACACAAGCCGAGTATCAGAGCAAGCGCGAGGCGCTGCTGACCGAGTACAAAGTGGGCCCGCTGCAGGCGGATTGGGAGAAAAATATACGCTATACGATCGTGCATCCGGGTGAGCGCACGGATTGGGATCTGGCCTGGGACTGCGTAAACAAGCTCACTGAAGGGGGGGATGGCGCGAAGATTGTGCAGATCGCGGCGGAGAAGCGGAGTGCGCGGGAGAAGGTGATTTTGACGGATCACTTTGTGGGTAATTATCACTTTGCGGTGGGCAACAAAAAGTGGAAAGAACTGAAGCTCGATGAGTTGACCAAGAAGCTGCGCGAATTGAAGAAAGAGTATCCGCAATTGAGCCAGGCGATGACGATCGCGGAGGCGCGTGAGAAGAAGCCGACGCATTTGAGAGTGCGCGGGGATTACCGGGCCGATGGAATTGTCGTCGAAGCGGCGGCGCTATCGGTGTTGCCGCCGCTCGATACCACGGGGCTGGCGACGAGGCTTGATCTGGCCAGGTGGCTGGTGAGGCGCGAAAATCCTTTGACGGCTCGCGTGGCCGTAAACAGGATTTGGCAGGAATTGTTTGGCGCGGGGCTCGTGCGCACGAGCGACGACTTTGGCGTGCGCAGCGATCCGCCGAGCCATCCCGAAATGCTGGACTGGCTGGCGAGCGAATTCATGGAGCAGGGTTGGAGCCGCAAGAAGCTTTTGCGCAAGATCGTGAGTTCGGCCACTTACAGGCAGAGTTCGCAGGCGCGCCCGGAACTGATGGAGAAGGACCCGAACAATACACTACTCGCACGGCAAAGCCGCTTGCGATTATCGGGCGAATCGATCCGCGATGCCTCTTTGCAAGTGAGCGGGTTATTGACGAGGCAGGTTGGCGGGCCAAGCGTGCAGCCTCCGATTCCGGTCGGAGTGATGGAGGCGGGCTATGGGTCGCGCGGTTGGAATTCTGCGTGGCAGGAGGCGAAGGGTGCCGACCGCTACCGGCGTGGTCTGTACATTCAATTTTTGCGAACGACGCCGTATCCGTTGCTGGTGAATTTCGATGCGCCGAAGGCAACGGTGGCGGCTTGCCGCCGGGACCGCTCGAATACTCCGCTACAGGCATTGAATCTGCTGAACGACCCTGTGTTTCTGGAGATGGCTCAGGCCTTGGCGGTGCGGCTGTTGAGTGGATCGGCGGATGGCTTCAACGCCCGCCTCGATGCGGGTTATCTTGAGGCGCTGGCGCGCAAGCCAAGCGAAACAGAACGGCTGCGGCTGCGTGTCTATTACGACAAGCAACAGGCGCTGCTGGCCGATGATCCGAAGTCGATAGAACAACTGGTACCCTATGCGCCCGACGGGACGACGCGGCTCGAGATGGCAGTCTGGACGGCGATGGCAAGTGTGTTGATGAACCTCGATGAGTTCATCACAAGGGAGTAAGGCGATGGAGACAAGAGAACTGCTCGAAACGCATTTGCGGCGGGATTTTCTGCGCAGGTCGCTGGCAGGCATTGGCACGCTGGCGCTAGCGGACTTGATGCAGGGTGCCGCTGCCGCAGACGCTTTGTCGCCGCGCGCTCCGCACTTTCCGGCCAAGGCAAAGAACGTGATCTTTCTGTTTCAGGAGGGCGCGCCTTCGCAGATGGATCTGTTCGACCCCAAGCCGGAACTGACCCGCTGGCACGGTCAATCCTTGCCGCCATCGATGACGAAAGACATGAAGCTGGCCTTCATCAAGCCGACGGCAAAGATCCTCGCTTCGCCGCGAAAGTTTGCTCCTTGCGGACAAAGCGGCGTTGAGTTGTCCGACCTGATTCCGCATATGGCAAAGCATGCGGATGATATTTGTCTCATACGTTCGATGCATTCGGACGCCTTCAATCATCACCCTGGCCAGTTGCTGCTCTTCTCGGGGAATATGACGGGGGGGCGGCCTTCTATGGGGGCTTGGGCATCGTATGGGCTGGGGTCGGAATCGAAGAATCTGCCCGCCTTTGTGGCGTTGCAGTCAGGGCCGGGGTCGAGCGCGGGATCGGAGTTGTGGACCAACGGATTTTTGCCGTCGCTCTATCAGGGGACGGTGCTGCGGTCTTCGGGCGATCCGATTCTGTATCTGTCGAATCCTCAGGGGCTGTCGGCGGAATCGCAGCGGGCGCGTCTCGATGCGCTTAAGGACTTGAACGCGGAACACCTCGAACGAACAGGCGATGCCGAGATTGCTTCGCGCATCCACTCGTATGAGTTGGCTTACCGGATGCAATCGGCGGGGCCGGAGTTGGTTGACCTGAGCAAGGAATCGGCGGCGACTCTTGAGATGTACGGGATCAACGAGAAGGAGTCGCGGCAGTACGGTACTAACCTGTTGCTGGCGCGGCGGATGGTGGAACGCGGGGTACGCTTTGTGCTGGCGGCGCATTCGGGCTGGGATCACCATTCGGCGATTAACGCCGGGCTGCCCAAGTTGTGCCAGCAAACGGACAGGGCGTCGGCGGCGCTATTGACGGACTTGAAGCAGCGGGGTTTGCTCGACGAGACGCTGGTGATTTGGGGTGGCGAGTTTGGACGCACGCCGATGTCGGAGATACGGCGTCCGGATGAGGCCGATAATGCGGGTCGCGATCATCATCCGAATGGCTATTCGATCTGGATGGCCGGTGGTGGAGTGAAGCCTGGGCAGGTGATCGGCAAGACCGACGATCTGGCCTTGAACATTGTCGAAGATGCTGTGGATGTACATGATCTGCAGGCGACAATTCTGCACTTGATGGGGATGGATCATTTGCGTCTGACTTATCGGCACATGGGGCGCGACTTCCGGCTGACCGATGTACACGGGCAGGTCGTGAAGAAGATCTGCGCCTGAAGGCGCTGATCACTAAGTTATATGAGGGCGGCTGCTGGAACTTATGTCTCGTGCAGCAGATGACGGTCGAACCATTCGACGAATTTCCATTGGTCGAAGAGTTGGGTTGGCCAGCCGTGGCCGCCACCGGCGTGGACGACGAGCGGGACTTCGATGCCCACTTCTTTTGCACGGGCGCGGAAGCGTTGCGACTGCTCGAGTGGTACGAGCGTATCGGCGTCGCCGTGGTAGATGAGCACGGGGGGCATGGCGGGCGTGACGTAATAGATAGGGGACGAGTCGTGGCCGATAAGCTTCCAGATGGGCATATTCATTGAGTCCGGGCCGAAGGCCTTACGGAAGCTGATGGGCGGTCCACCGTCGCCGGGCTTCTCGGTGGAGGGGCCGAGATTGAGTAAATCAGTCACGGGGTAGAAAATGGCGGCGGCTTGGACGCTGCTGGACTCACGATCAACTGGATCGGGCGCGGCGGGGTCGCCC
>JBKJSR010000551.1:0-8148 GCA_046594355.1 Bryobacter sp. | reverse complement strand
AAGTGATGCCGTCATCGTCTGAGCGTAGCGCCCCAATTGATGGCGCGGAGACGGGATTGTCTTCACAATTCAGGAAAACTTCGTGGTGGTACCAGGCATAGAGTTGGCCATTGGGGGCCTTCCATGTCGCCTCGATCCAGAGGGGCGCATGTTCGTAGCTATAGAAGCGGGTGGCGCGGACTTTCCCGAGAGTTTCGAGGCTTGAACCTTCGCTGCGTACAGGCATCCCATCGGAATTGAACAGGATCAATTTGCCGTTGGACCAGTGAGAAGGGCTGTTGGAATCGGCGACTCCTGGAAGCTCCAAAGGCGATGTTCTGAGAATTGCTACTGTTTGCGCAGGCAAACCCAATGCCGTTGCCAATAGAATAGAAGATAGCGAAAGCCATCCAGTGGTTTTGTGCATTAAAAACTAGAGTCTGAAATGTTGAGGATGGTTACTAAACCTGCGGATTGATTATGAAAGCCCTGCTACTCTCTGAATACAAAAAACTTGACTTGATCGAAATGCCAGTGCCTGTCATAGGGCCCGAGGATGTCCTGATCCAGGTGAAGGCCTGTGGCATCTGCGGCAGCGATATCCATGGCTACGACGGCAGTACAGGCCGCCGCATTCCACCACTCGTCATGGGCCATGAAGCCTCCGGCGAAATTGCTGAAGTCGGCAAAGCCGTCAAAGGCTGGAGCGTGGGCGACCGTGTGACCTTTGATTCCACAGTGAGTTGTGGCCGCTGCTACTTCTGCCAGCGCGGGGAAATCAATCTTTGCGAGAACCGCCAAGTGCTGGGCGTCAGTTGCAACGAATTCCGTCGTCACGGCGCTTTTGCTGAATTTGTCTCAGTTCCGCAAAACATTTTATACTCGCTACCCGAAACTTTCCCCTTCCACTACGCAGCTATGATCGAGGCGGTCTCGATTGCCGTACACGCGGTAAATCTGACACCGATGCAGCTTGGCGCTTCCGCATTGGTTGTCGGGTCTGGCATGATCGGGTTGCTGGTGGTGCAGACGCTGCGGCTGGCGGGTTGTGGGCTTATTATTGCTGTCGACCTCGAAGATTCCAAGTTGGATCTCGCCAAGACGCTGGGCGCGGACGTGGGTCTGAACCCGAAAAACACCGACGTGGTGAAGGCCGTGCAGGATCTGACGAGTGGCCGTGGCGCCGATTTGGCGATTGAAGTTGTAGGTGCCGCAAAGACAATCGATACGGCGATCCACGCGGTCAAGAAGGGCGGCTCGGTCACCCTTGTCGGTAACATCACTCCAAAGGTCGAGATTCCGCTGCAAGTGGTGGTGAGCCGGCAGATTCGACTGCAAGGTTCGGCCGCCAGTTCGGGAGAGTTCCCGCAGTGCATTGATCTGCTCGCCCGCGGCGCGATTAAGGTGGATCCGATCATCACCGCCCTTGCGCCTCTTGAGCAGGGAGCGGAATGGTTCAAGCGGCTCTATGCCAACGAACCCGGTTTGATGAAAGTTGTCTTGCAGCCAGGTCTCTAGGGCCCGCAACAACAGCCATGGACGTTCGCTGCGGCCCTCCTACCAGTTTGTAGAATTCCCCGCCTGCATTTATCTCAGCGGCGTAAATTCGGCAGTTTTGTTGCCGCAATCCCCGCTCCGCTCGGCATTGGTACCGCGAGGCTTGGCGATTGCCGTGTCTATATCGCTTCGCTCAAGCGCTGAGGAAGATTTACCTTGCGGTAAACCGCCGCCCAGTCCTTGGTTAAGTAGATACTGATCGCTTTGCCATCCTTGGCGGATAGCTCGACATAGTCGAGAAACAAACCTTCGGCGTGTCTGCCGGGTTCCATCAGCTCGATCGTCCTATCGCTTAGAAAACTCTTGATTCGAAGCGTACTTCTGGTGCCGCCGTAATTCAGGTAGGCTTTTCTCAGCCGGCCTAAATCCTTGCCGCTGCGAACAAACCCAAGCACAATTTGCGCCCCATCCTGCTTTGCCCATCCAGGAATTTCATCCGAAGCAATGGGCGGGACAAAACTCAACAGTCTTCCCGTCGCGGCCCGGAGTAGAAATCGAAGCACACGAATGAGGAAAGGCAACGCGAATCCGATTCCAACGACGATGGCGGCAAGAATCGGAAGTGCCACCCACGGGTAGGTATACGCGAGCAACAGTAGTCCGACTACACTGAAATCCTCGACCAAGCTAATGGCCGAGTGTGTCACCGGGTCGGGAACGGCATGCGCGGCCAAGCGTGTGCCCATCTTGGTTGCGTGCGTTCCCAAGGCAAGGGTTCCGGCGACCAGCATCGCGATGGTGCGCAGTTTCGGGTCGATGTCGCCGAAGGCCCCAAAGGCGAGTAATGCCGCACCAGCGGGCCGGATGAAGGTATGGATCAGGTCCCAGACTGGAGTGAAACCAGGAACCTTATCGGCAATGAATTCCGCAAGATAGAGCACGGCAGCGACGCTCAACACGGCGGGGTGCGAGAGCACCTCAAGACCCTGAGGCAGCGAGCTGATAAAACCAAAGCGGTGCGCTAACCCAACGGTAAGCACGGCCGCATAGAGGTTGAGTCCCGATGCGATACCGAGACTCAGCAAGCTCGACAGTCCTTGAGCGAAATCCATATCACGTCTACTCCATCCGAAAGACTAGCGCAGGGTCGGCAGAATAGCAAAACCGGAACCCTACGCTCTTTTGGATTGGTGAACACTACATCAGGTCAAACAGATTCCTCGACAGCTCTCTCGGGTGTACGCCTTATTGTTTTGGTTGGTTCCCTGATTCATACTACTTTCGTACCCAGTACTCGGCTGGAGATGCGTTCGCAGTATCTTTGCCTCATGGGGTTTAGGTTCGCAAGGCGAGTTTAAATGGTATTTGAATTAGGAACCATAGTAGGCGACTACCAATTTATCGATGTGGTGGAGAGCAACCGCGAAGGCACGAGCTACAAAGTTCGCAATGTGCCGGAGCAGCGCTATGAAATTCTGCGTGTGCTTTCCGAGGTCACCCAAGGCGATCCTGTTCGTCTCGAACGCTTCCAGCGGGAAGCGAAGATTCTGGCCCGCCTGAATCACCCGCACATCGTGAGTTATCGCGCCTCGTCTCAAATCGGCGGACGCTTTGTGCTTGCAACAGAGCTGGTAGAGGGGACCAATCTTGCCGAACGTCTTGAAGTGGGCCCGATCTCGCTTCCGGATGCGGTACGCCATATCTGGCAGGCGCTTGAGGCGCTTGAATGCGCCCACCGCGAAGGCGTAGTACACCGTGACGTCACGCCGGAAAAGTTGCTTCTCACCTCGGATTCCGAATTGAAGTTAGGCGGGTTCAGCCTGGCACGCAGCACGGCCGATCCGCGCCTGACGCAGGTCGGTGTCTCAATTGGAACGGCGCACTATATGTCTCCGGAGCAGGTACAGGCGATGGGAGATCTGGATGCGCGGTCCGATCTCTATTCAATCGGTATCGTTTTTTACGAATTGGTAGCGCGCCGCAAGCCCTTCGACTCCGAAAGCCAATTCGACGTAATGCTTGCCCATGTAGAGACCATCCCTGACCCTCCAAGCAAATGGAATCCACAAGTTCCGCCCGAACTCGACGCATTGATCCTGAAGGCAATTGCCAAAAAGCCCGCGCTTCGATTCCAGTCGGCCAAGGAGTTTTGTGAGGCCCTGATGGCGATCTCGCTCGGTGCCGCTCCAGCGCCCGCCGAAGATTTCGAGAAGGCTCTTGACGCCATGAAGCGCCGGGGTAAAAAGTCTTCACGGCAGGCCCAGGCTCTTGCGGACGAAATTCATGGACATCAGGCAGACATCGCGGCAGCAGCCTCGGGTGGAAGGCCGTTGTCCGCTAGCACACCATTCGGCGGCATTCCGAAAGATGTTGCCATTGCGGTAATCGCGATACTTGCGGTTGTAATTTTCCTGATCATGAACGGATTCAAGTAGGGACAATGGCATTGCAGATTGGCGAATCCATCGGGCACTATCAGATCGTCGAGGAACTCGGCGTAGGCGGCAACGGTCGCGTTCTGAAAGTCGAACACCTGATCACTCGCCGCCGTGAAGCGATGAAGATTCTCCCCAACGGCCGCCCCAACTCGCAAGAATATGAACATCGGGTGTTGCGCGAGATTCGCCTCCAGGCGAGCCTGAATCATCCAAATATCGCTGCCGTACTCAATGCATTCTGGCTCGAAGACGACCTTGCGATGATCATGGAACTGATCGACGGCGAAACCCTGCAGAAGGTTCTCGAGCGCCGCCGCCTCAATCTCGACCAGTCGCTCAACCTGATTCGACAAGTTCTCCTGGCGCTCTCATATGCTCATGCAAATGGGGTGATCCACCGGGATGTATCCACGGCAAACATCATCGTCGGCGACGACATGCGCATCAAGCTGACCGATTTTGGGCTTGCAAAAGAGTCGGCCGACCTCAGTGTTACCCAATCCGGAGGCATGATTGGATCACCGTATTACATTTCACCCGAACAGGTGCGCGGTACGACGGCCACCGATCAGCGGAGCGATATCTACTCGACAGGTATTGTCTTGTACGAACTGCTCACTGGAACGAAGCCATTCGAGGCCGAATCCAGCTTCCTGTTGATGCAGGCTCATGTGCAGTCTCGCCCTCAATCGCCGATTGAGCGCAACGCGGCGATTCCGCAATTCATCAATGAAGCAATTCTGAAGGCGCTCGCCAAAAATCCCGAGGATCGTTTCCAGACTACAGCCGAGTTTCTCAGCGCGATCGATGGTCCGAGCGAGGCTCCCAGGTCCAAGCCTGAGGCGATCTCAAATCCTTCCCCAGCGACATCTTCAACTCTTTCTCATTTTTATGCCGCTTTGAATTTTGCGAAAAACGAAGCCAATTCCTGGAAACACTATAAGGCCCTAAGGCGCAGGATCAGTTCCCCCGCAAGGGACGCGATGTTCGGTATCGCTGTTGTTTTGGCTGTCGTTGCCCCGGTTGTGTTTTACGGTTTCGTATCGGGACGCTCCCGCGTTGTTGCCGTGCCAAAGAGCCTTCCTGCGATTCAGGTTCCAGTTGCTGTTCTGCCCGATTTAATGACTGAAGCTCCGGCAGAAAAAATCGAGTTAACTGCCGGGCCGGTAGATCTGCCTACTTTGCCGCCCAGCGACGTGAGTACAATCATCCGTAAAAACAGTGTCCCGAAGCGGCCTCTTTCTCCTCCCGCTCCTGCGTCAGTTCCGCGGCCAGTCGTCGTTTGGGGGGGCGCCAAGGTGTCGGCTCGTGCAAGCGCTCGTCCGGTACAAACTGGCCCTGCGATACCGGCTACGACCGCGCTAGTTCCTGCAGTAGAGGCCCCTCGCAAAATGATTGAAGAGCCACCCATTCTTTCTTCCTCTCAACCGAAGGCAATCATCCAGCTCAGCATGCCCGAGCCAGTTGGCACGGCACCGCGCAAAGGGATTTTTCGGCGATTCGCCAATGGCGTCAAGGCGCTCAATCCGGTCAAGAGAGCCACCTCCACTCCTTCGAGTGCCATAAGCCCTGGCCCGCCTTCGACAGGGAAACCCTGATCGCCGATTAGAACTGCGAGATCGCCGGTGGATGCGATTCCACCCTGTTGCGCACTGGCCAGCCAAGGCATAATTATAAAGTTCGCCGTAACGCTGTTCGGTCCAGGCGCCCAGTCCTGCTTCTAAATCCGGGCTGAGGTTAGAGCTAATCGTCTCGAATCCCGCAATCATGAACGCTTCGCCTTTCTCAAACTTTGTAGGGCAGATTTCGCATCTGCCATGGCCACCAAGTACCGCCCGCAGGCAATTGTGTTTGATTTGTCAGGCGGTGGAACTGCGCCCTGCGATCACTGCCCTGATGATCTCCCCGCCGGTTCAGCGCCTCAGGCCATGCCACCAAGGGTATCGTAAATTGTTTCCAATCCGGTTCGGAACGACAACCTTCACAATCGGCCAGAATTTCAATGATGTAATTGCCCTCTCCACGCGGGCGGCAGAGCGGTCGGCTGTAATGGCGCCGGACAATGCGACCAGGACGGTGAGAGCAATTGTTCGTTACATTCCAGGAAATCAACTCAAAGTTTTGGGAGCGTTGCCAGCTCAAGCTGACTTAGGAAGATGAATGCTTCTTCGTTTGAGTTACCACACATCTCCACGCCTGGCTTGAGGCTAAGACAAACCGCAGGGCGCTCTGGTTTGCCAAAGAGCAAGCAGTGATTTTCAGGGCTCAATTGAATGCACCGCACATAGGCCGGCTTGCCCGAAGGCATTCCGGGAATCGCCGACGAAATCGACGGAACAATGCAACAAGCGGCACACCCAACACGACAATCCATCATTACCGAATATACTGACACTCGCGTGTCCAGAAATATTTCAATCGATGTTTACCGCGGCTTTGTGATGCTGCTGATGATGGCCGAGGTACTGCGGATCTCTGGTCTCGCTCGTGATTACCCTGGAAATCCGAATCTGGATTTCCTCGCTTTCCACCAGTCGCACGTGGCTTGGGAAGGCTGTTCGTTGCATGACATGATCCAGCCGTCCTTCTCTTTTCTGGCCGGTGTCGCGTTGCCCTTTTCGCTAGCCAGCCGACTGGCCAGAGGTGCCGTATTCTCGCAATTGTTCCGCCATGCCCTCTTGCGCTCCCTGGTGCTCGTCGCCATGGGAATCTTTTTGCGGTCGACACATTCGAAGCAAACGAACTTCACCTTCGAAGACACTCTCACGCAGATTGGCCTGGGTTACCCCTTCCTCTTCCTGCTTGGCCGCGCCACGCTCCGCACACAATGGATCAGTCTGGCACTGATCCTGGCCGGCTATTGGACCGCCTGGGCCATCTACCCGATTGCCGGTCAACCCTTCGCCGCTCACTGGTGGAAAGCCGACAATCTTGGCGTTGCTTTCGATGCCTGGTTCATGAATCTTTTTCCTCGCATCGAGCCATTCATCGCCAATCGCGGCGGTTACGTTACGCTCAGCTTCATTCCTACGCTTGGCACCATGATCCTGGGGTTGATTGCGGGGCGATACCTCCAGGCGGAGGCACAACTCGGCCGCTACTGGAAAACGGGTTCGCTGTTGATCGCCGCAGGCCTCATCGCGCATTTTACGGGAATCTGCCCGATCGTCAAACGCATCTGGACTCCATCCTGGACGCTATTCAGCGGAGGCTTGTGCTTCTTTTTCCTCGCAGGCTTCCGTTACATTCTCGAAGTGCGCGGCTGGACGCGCGGGGCCTTCCCGCTGCTTGTGATCGGGATGAATTCCATTGCCGCGTACTGGATTGCACACGTATTTGAAGAGCCGATCGCATCCTCGTTCCGCATCCACCTCGGCAACTATTTGCCACTGCAATTCCTGCTGCCGCCAATTGTACTTCTCACGGAGTGGTGGCTGCTTTACTGGATGTATCGCCGGAAGATTTTCCTTAAAGTGTAAGTTGCTTGAGACCTTGCTGTTGTAGCTCGACCCAAGACGCATCGAGATCTATTTCCGTTTTGCCAAGCTCCGCAAGGCCGGCAACCTGCTGAGCCGTGGGCATTGCATCTGCCTGATCCATCTGTGTCATCAGTCCCAGGTATTCGATAGCCAGGCTGGCAAAACTCTTTCCACCACTTCCAGTGCCTTCGAGGTTTTGAGTTCGCAAGATCAGTTGCTTGAGTGGGTCGAGTTCAGTCCCCTGCGATTTTCTGGATAACTCTTCCAGCTTCACGCGCAGGTCCCGGATTCGTTGCTGCGTTTCGCGAATTTTCGCAATCTTGCTGGAACAGGTTTGCGATAGCTCGAACATCTTTGCGATGGCCAATGCTGGAGTCTTCACTCGCGGATCCATCTTCAGCGTCAACGCCTGTGTATAGCTCTTGCCATTCACTGTCAGTCTTACCTTGTATAACCCCGGAAGCGCCAACGGCCCTTCCGGCCCGGGCGGCGTGTCGCGATAGATTGCCGAGATGGGGTAACTCTTCGCGAAGCCCTCGGGGGGAGCATATCGAAAGTCCCAAATCCAGCGTCTCATGCCGGCATTTGCCGAAAGCAGCCTGGCGGGCCGGAACCAGTAACTCGGATAAGCAAGCGTCTCTTCACGAACGGTCTCGGGCGCATCGTCACTGCTGTAGCGGCGTACGACTTTCCCGGCCGCGTCCAGAATCTCGATCACGACCGGTGCAGTTGCATCGGTAGCGAGATAGTAGTCG
>JBKJSR010000480.1:0-3725 GCA_046594355.1 Bryobacter sp. | reverse complement strand
TCCCGGCGGGATGCGGGGGGATGAAGGCCGCTGAGCATCATTGCGTGGCGCAGCAGTAGCAAAAATGTTGGGACGGAATCTTCCATCAGGCGCAGGAGCGACTTGTGGTCGTCGAGGATGGGAATGGCCTTCTGGCGAAGACGGAGGAGTTTGGAGCGGAGTTCGTGTTCGAGCTGGGCGCGGTGGTGTTCGCGATCAATTGTGAGGCCATCGAGCGGAGTTGCACCGTGGAGCAGGCGGTGGGCCATTTGAATGTCGTGGATCTCGATGGGGAAAGCGTCGGCGGAGCGGCGGAATTCTTCGAGTGTGAACAGGAGAGGCTGTGGGTTGCCGAGGCCGAGCCACCAGACGAGCAAGGGGGCGGCGAGCAAGAGGGTTTCGCGGTCTAGCCGACGGGTGAGGATAAGAATGTTGAGGTCGGAGTGTCCCGAGTCGAATTCATTGCGGGCGGCGGAGCCGTAGAGCAGGATGGACTCGAGGCGGTCGCCGAGAGCGGCGGCGGCACGGGATTTTAGTTCCGCGAGTTGTTTATCGATAGGAGTCATAAGAATTTACCAGTCGCTCGAAGCGCCTCCTCCACCGGAGTCTCCACCACCGAAGCCGCCCCAACTGGCACCACCACCGGAGCCAGCTCCGCCAAAACCGCCACCGCTCGAATAGCCGCCACCGCCGGGGAAGAACCAGGGGCCGCCACCTCCGTAGCCGCGGCGCCGACGGCTAAAGAAGGCGAGCAGGGCAACGGCACCTAAACCCACAAGCATCTGCGTGATGAGCCGCTGCTTTGCCGAGCCGCTTTGCGGGGTATTGTCTTCGCGGAACTGGCGCTCCGGGAGGGATTCGGGGATGGCGATGTTTTTTCCGGCGGCGATTTTAGTGCCGAGGACACGGGCTGCTTCGATGAGGGCCGGGCCATATTGCCCGGCGCGCAAAGCGGGGCGCATGGAGCGCAGGACGTCGCCGGCGACGCCGTCGGGAATGATTGGTTCGAGGCCGTAGCCGACTTCAAGGCGGGACTTGCGGTCCCGAACAACAAGGAGGAAGAGCGCGCCCTCGTTTTTGCCTTTTTTACCGACGCCGAATTGACGGTAGAGCTTATTGGCGACATCGTCGGCCAGTTCGCCGTCGAGAGTATCGATGGTGACGATGGCGATTTGCGCACCGCTGGCCTGCTCGAGAGAGGCGAGGTAGCGATCAATGCTCGCACGCGAGGAAGAGTCAATGACGTGCGCGAAATCTGAGACGTAACCTTCCGCCGTGAGTTTGGACCAGTCTACGGCTAAGAGCGTAGAAGCGAAGGCGAGGCTGAGAACGATACGGAGCACGGTTTTGGATTCAGTTAGCAGTTGAGTAGTGCGCGGTCGATCGCGAGGCCGTCGACTTTGCCGAGTATGGTGAGCGAGAGCGCATCGGGCTGAAACGATTCGACAGCGAGGGCCTGCACTTGTTCGGCGCTGACGGCCTCGATGCTCGAAAGCATTTCATCCATCGAGAAGAAGCGGCCGAAGAAGATTTGCTGTCGGGCGAGATTGGTCATGCGGGAATTGGTGGATTCGAGGGAGAGCATGAGCGAGCCTTTGAGATGTTCCTTCGCGCGGCGCAATTCTTCGGTGGGAACAGGGTTGGCTTTGAGGTCGCGGAACTCGTCCATGACCGAAGAGATTACCTTGGGCAGGGTTTCAGCGGCGCAGCCGGCATAGATCGCGATGCAGCCGGCGTCGCGGTAGAGCATGAGGTCGGACATGACGGCGTAGGCAAGGCCCTGGCGTTCGCGGATGTTCTGAAAGAGCCGCGAGGACATGCCGCCGCCGAGGATCGTATTCAGGATGTAGGAGGCGTAGCGGGTTTCGTGGGCAATGGGATGCGAAGGAGCACCGATGTAGATGTGGGCCTGTTGGGTGCGTTTGTTTTTAAGGATGAAGGGGGCCTGCAGCTTGGGTTTGGCCTGCTTGGGGAGTTTTTTCCCGGCTGGGCGAGCGGCAAAAGAAGTTTCGACCATGGCGACGATGCGACCGTGTTCGAGGTTACCGGCGGCGGTGACGACGATGTTGGCGGGCGTGTAGATGCGCTGGTGGTAGTCGATGAGCATGTCGCGATTGAAGGCGAGGATGGTGGGCTTGACGCCGATGATGGGCTGGGCAAGGCCATGGCCCTTCCAGATGTGTTTGGTGAAGAGTTCGTGGACGAGATACTCGGGGTTGTCGAGCTCCATCTTGAGCTCTTCGATGATGACGCCCTTCTCTTTTTCGAGCTCGGGGGCGTCGAAGATGGGGTTGAGTATGAGGTCGGAGAGGATGTCCCAGGCAATGGGGAGGTGCTCGTCGAGCACTTTGGTGTTGTAGGAGACGAGTTCCTTGCTCGTGAAGGCGTCGAGGTGTCCACCGACGGAATCGACGACGCGGGCAATGTCTTCGGCGGAGCGGGTGGTCGTGCCTTTGAAGAGCATGTGCTCAAGGAAATGGGCGATGCCACGTTCGGCGCCGCGCTCGAGGCGAGAGCCGGAGGCGATCCAGGTTCCGATCGAAACGCTGCGGACATGGGGCATGCGTTCGGTGACGATCGTGAGGCCGTTGGGCAGCGTGGTGCTTTGGATTTCGCGGGGTGGGTTGGAATTCATTGGTGGAAAGAGGGCGGAAGACGGATACTTATATTGTGACAGAGCCAAAACAATCCTTGATGGGAATGGAGATGGCCGACATCGAGTCGGCGCTGGGATCGCGGCATCCGCGGTTTCGCGCAAAGCAACTCTACGATGCGTTGTATGCCAAGCGATTGCTGGATTTGACGAAGGCGACTTCGCTGCCGGCTGCGCTCAAGGCTGAATTTGAGAGTGGTGCGCTGACGGAAGCTTCGCGCTATGACAGCGTGGATGGGACGGTCCGCTATTTGCTGGGGATGACAGACGGGAAGACGATTGAAGCGGTTTTCATGCCCGAGCGCGGGCGGGATACGCTTTGTATTTCTTCGCAGGTAGGCTGCCCTGTGGATTGCAAGTTTTGCCTGACGGCGCTGATGGGGCTGGAGCGGAATTTGACGGCGGGGGAGATTGTGGGGCAGGTGTTGCATCTTGCCGCCCGTCATAATCTCGATCCGCAAGACCGGCAGATGAATATTGTGATGATGGGACAGGGCGAGCCGCTGATGAACCTGGAGGCGGTGTTGAAGGCGACACGGTTGCTGGTGGATCCGGCGGGAATCGGGATGAGCGAGCGGCGCATCACGGTATCGACTTCGGGGCTGATTCCGAAGATCGACGAACTGGCGCAATCGCCGGTGCGTCCGAAGCTGGCGATCAGCCTGAATGCTTCGCATGAGGAGCAGCGTGTCGAGCTGATGCCGATTACGAAGAAGTGGCATTTGAAAGAATTGCTCGAAGCGTGTGTGCGTTACCCGCTGCGATCGTGGGAGTTTCTTACTTTCGAGTATGTGTTGCTGCGCGGGGTGAACGATACGGACGCCGATGCGCTGCGGGTGCGTAAGCTGCTCGCGAATATCCGGTGCAAGGTAAATTTGATTGCGCTCAATCCAGGGCCTGGGATTCCGTTTGAGACGCCCGACCCGGAGCGCGTCGAGAGTTTTCAGGACATCGTGAAGGTTGGGATGCCGTGTTTTATACGCAAGCCCAGGGGGCTGGATATTTATGCGGCGTGCGGGCAGTTAAAACGGATGAGTGAAGGCGCCGAACTGGTGAGTATCGCGGACTGAGTTTGTAAAAGGCAAGAGAAACG
>JBKJSR010000385.1:0-3645 GCA_046594355.1 Bryobacter sp. | reverse complement strand
GGGGATTTCGCTAGAGGGCTCGACCTTGCGCCAGGACTTGGACAGCAACAAAGACCTTTATGGCAAGACAATGACAAACAAGGAAATTATCGAAGGAAATCCGAAGCCGCCGGCAGCGGGGGCCTTGCTGTTGGCGGATCTGACGAAATTTTCGCCGCGTAAGGCAAAGTAGCCGATCCGTTAGTTTCGAAAAGGCCTCTATCTCAAAAAGGTGGAGGCCTTTTACATTGCGGGAAGCAATAATGGTGGGATGCGAATTTCGTTGCAATGCTGGATGCTGACTGCGGCGGTTCTTCTCTCCGGCTGTGCGCCAAAAATCGAAGAGGTGAATTCCCAAGTGTCCGCCGCCAAAGACATACATTCTTACGCCAATCCCGCCGAAGCCCGCGTTAGGCATCTCGAGTTGGACTTGCAGGTTGACTTTGAAAAGCGCACGCTGAGCGGCACGGTCACGCACCTGATCGAAGGCAAGGGGAAGGTCGTTTTCGACACCAAAGATTTGAGAATCGAAAAGGCCGAGGCATCGAAGAACGGGCAGGACTTTCAGCCCGCCACATTCAAGTTGGGTGCGGCCGACAAGATTCTGGGGACGCCGCTGGAGGTGATTTTGCCGGAAGGCGCCCGTTACCTGCGCATCAGTTATGAGACGAGCCCTACGGCGTTTGCATTGCAGTGGTTGACGCCGCAACAGACGGCAGGCAAGAAGGCCCCCTATCTATATACGCAAGGCCAGCCAATCAACACTCGGAGCTGGATTCCATTGCAGGATTCGCCCGGAATCCGGATCACCTACCGGGCGAGGATACGGACGCAACCGAACTTTTTTGCGGTGATGAGCGCGAACAACGACCAGCGGACCTCGGCGCCTACCGGCGACTATCGCTTTGACATGGCCCAGCCGGTACCGCCTTATTTGCTGGCGCTGGCCGTGGGGGAGTTGCAGTTTCGAATGATTGGGGCGCGCACGGGCGTGTATACCGAGAAGGCGATGCTCGATGCCGCCGCCCATGAATTCAGCGATCTCGACAACATGGTGGGGGCGGCCGAGCAACTGTTCGGCGCTTATCGCTGGGATCGCTACGACGTTCTGGTGTTGCCGCCCAGCTTTCCGATTGGAGGCATGGAGAACCCGCGGCTGACCTTTGCCACGCCGACGATTATCGCCGGTGACAAGAGTCTGGTGTCGTTGATCTCGCATGAGCTGGCGCATAGCTGGAGCGGCAATCTGGTGACGAATGCGACTTGGAGCGACTTCTGGTTAAACGAAGGCTTTACGGTTTATGTGGAGCGGCGCATTCAGGAAGTGATTTACAGTAAGCAGCGGAGCGAGATGGAATTCGCGATTGAAGTCGCTGAGCTCAAACAGGAAATGGCGGCGCTGCCCGAAAAAGATCAACTGCTGCATGTGGATCTTGCGGGACGCGACCCGGAAGAGGGTGTGACGCTGGTGCCTTACGTCAAGGGGGCGCTGCTGTTGCGGGCGATCGAGGAAGAAATCGGGCGGGAGCGCTTTGATCCTTTTGTGCGCGGATACTTTGAACAATTCGCATTCCAGAGCATCACGACGGCAATGTTCGAGGCCCATCTGAAGGAGAAGTTGCCGGAACTGAAGCTCGATGTGAAGGAATGGATTTACAAGCCTGGCTTGCCGAAGTCCAGCCCGGTGATTTCATCCTTCCTGCTCGAGAACGTCGATGCCCAAATCGGCAAGTGGAAGCAGGGGCAGCCGATCCAGAGCAAGGATTGGGCGGCGCAGCAATGGCTGCATTTCCTGCGCGGGCTGCCGGCGGAGCTGAATGCAGAGCAGATGGCGAAACTCGACCGCGAGTTTCAATTCACGAAGTCGAAGAACAGCGAGATCCTGGATGCGTGGCTCATCCTGGCGATCCGGCACAAGTACGCTCCGGCACAAGCGGCGCTTGAGGAGTTTTTAGCCCGCGTCGGGCGCCAGAAATTCATCAAGCCGCTGTATCTGGAAATGGCGAAGACGCCAGATGGCAAGACGCGGGCCAAGGCCCTGTTTGCGAAGAATCAGGCGAACTATCACCCGATTGCCGCTGCCGCGATCGGAGCGCTACTTGCGAAGTAGGAAGTGGCCGACGTAGAGCACATCGATACCGCTCGAATAGAAGCTGCGCACGGCGTCGCGGGGCGTGCAGACGAGCGCGTCGCCGAAGAGATTGAAACTGGTGTTGTAAAGGACCGGGAGGCCGGTGCTGCTTCCAGCGGCGGTCAGCAGTCGGTGGAATAGCGGGTTCTCTTCCTTATGGACTACATGGAGGCGGATGCCATCGGTGCCGAGCAGCGCTGGAGCGAAGCGCTCGCGATGTTGCGGCAGGACGGTAGCGACGCTGGCGAGATTGCGGGCGTTGGCACTGCTTTCAAAGTATTGATCGGCGAACTCGGCAGGAACGGAGGCGGCGAATTTCCGGAAGGCTTCCCGGTGTTTGATGAAGCTGTTCAGATTTTCGGTGGCGTAGGGGTCGAGGGGCGAGGCGAGGATGCTGCGGTTGCCAAGTGCCCGCGGACCGAATTCCATGCGGTCCTGAAACCAGGCAAGGATACGGTGTTCCGAGAGTTCCTTCAGGGCGGACTGGACAAGTTCGTCGGTGGTGAGCAGGTAATTGGGGCTGAGCTTGCAGTTTTCGAGAACCTGTTTGATCTCTTCGTCGTTGTATGAGGGGCCGAGGGCAAGACTTGACAGCGCGACTCGCGGATGGGTGCTGGCATAGTAAGCGGCACCGATGGCAGTTCCGGAGTTACCTGCGGCGGGCTGTACGTAAACATTCTTGAATCGGCCCGAGGATTCAAAAGCGCGCACGAGCAGCGCGTTGAAAGCCACGCCGCCGGCAAGGCAGATATTTTCGGAAGTGCCCGCCATGGCGAGGGCGCAATTCTCGATGGCGCGCTGCAGTCCGGCGGCGATGTCAGGCTTGAGCGAGTTCGGGGGAGCTTCACCGTCGGCAAGGCCGAGAGCCTCATAAAAGCTGGCGCTGAAGCCACCACCCACAATGCGGTCGCGGTCGAAATAGGCGCGATTGAGCGATGGCCAGCCCTGAGGGTGGAAACCGAGGATGTTTTCAAAAAGGCTTGTAAAGCGGGAGTCGCCCGAGGCGGAAAGCCATTGCACTTTGTGCTCGTCGGCGCGGGAGCTAAAACCGAGGAATTCGGTGACGCGGCCGTAGAGGTCGCCGAGCGAGTCGGGGAAGTAGGATTCCTGCTCGAGTTCCAGGCGGCCATCGCCCGCACGCCAGCGGGCGGCGCAACGCAGGTCCCCGGCACGGTCGAGGGTAAGTACAGTGGAATCGGCGAAGCCGGAGGCGTAGTAGGCGCTGGCGGCATGGGCGGTCTGATGGTCGAGGATCAGGAGCCGCGCATTGGGGAATATCTGTTTGACGCGGAGACTAAGGAGGCTTTCGGGAGAGGTGCTGAGCGGCCTCGCAATGGCTACGGCGTCAATTTGCGCGGGCTTGAGCTTCGCGATGGCGAGGGTGGCATCGATTGCCTCTTGCGGCAGTGAACCGGGGCTGTGGCGGCGGGCGATCTTCCTCTGTTCAACAGCTGCAACAATGCTGCCATCGACGGCGAGCGCGCAGGCGGCGTCATCGAGCAGGCCGCCGAGGCCAATCACTCTTTTGCTTTCTG
>JBKJSR010000735.1:0-4712 GCA_046594355.1 Bryobacter sp. | reverse complement strand
GCACGACCCATGCAAGGTGCGCGCAGCCTATCTCGAAGGCAATGGCAAATCGGTATGTCTGGTTGGACTCGACGCCCTGATGGTGCCGCGTCACCTGGTCGAAAAAATCCGCGCGCGCCTTCCCGGCGTCGAGCTGATGATGGGCGCATCGCATTCGCATTCCTCCGGCCCGGTTGGTATGGTACAGCCTGGCGAATACGATCATGCCTCGCCCGAGATTCAGGAGCTCGCCTACAAGCTGAGTTCCGCAGCCGATGCGAAGTACCTCAAACATGTCGAAGACCAGACGGTGTTGGCAGTCGAGAGCGCCAGGAGCAAGGCGCGGGCGACCCTGTGGGGCTTTGGTGCTGGCAAGGAAGAAGCTGCGATTTTCAACCGCCGCTTCCGCATGAAGAATGGCTTGAGCGTCACACACCCCAGGCCCGGCAACCCCGACATTGTCGCCCCCGCCGGGCCGGTGGATGGAACCGTCACCGTACTCGGAGTCTTCAACGATTTGAAGCGGCTCACGGGCTGCGTAGTGAACTATTCGTGCCACGCTACGACAAGTCCGAATGGCATTTCGGCCAACTGGATTTACTACATGGAGCGCGCCATCCGGGGAGTTTTTGGAGAAGGCGTTGTGGTTGTTTTTCTGCAGGGCTTTTCAGGCGACGTCACGCAAGTCAACAACCTCGACCCCAGCATTGCTCCCACTGGCCTCGAATCCGCGCAACTGGTTGGCGGGCGTGTGGGCGCGGAGGCCGTCAAGGTGCTGCTCTCGATGCAGCCCGGTGCGCCCATGCCAATTTCTACCACCTCAAAACAATACATCGAGGGCCGACGCGTTCCGGGCGAAGAACGCGTCGCCCTCGCAAAGGCTACCGTTGCCAGCGCTACGATTCCGCGCACGAGCGCCGAGTGGGTCTTTGCGAAAGAAATTCTTTTGCTCGATGCGCAACTGGCCAAATCCAGATCGGCGCATATCGAAATTCAAGCCATCGCGATCGGCCCGGCCGTGTATGTCGCCGCCCCCGGTGAAATGTTCGTCGAACTCGGACTCGCCATCCGCAAGGAGAGTCCTTTCCGCTTTACGAATCCTGTTTCTCTTGCCAATGGGTGTGTAGGCTACGTACCGACGATGGAAGCCTTTGGAGAACAAGGCGGAGGATATGAACAAAGACTGAGCAGCTACACGAACCTCGTGCCGGATGCGGGGCCTCGGATGGTGCGTGAATCCATTCGCCTGATCCAGTCGCTCAAACCCTCGGAGATCGCAAAGCGGCCCGCAGCCGCTCCCTTTAAGGCCGCATGGGATTACGGCAGTGTCGCACCGGATAACCCCGCCATCACTCCCAAGAAGCCACTTGTGCTCTTCAATGGCAAGGACCTGACGAATTTCTATCACTACACGCGAGAGAGCAAACTCGAAGATCCGAATCGGGTCTTCACGGTCGCCAACGGATTGCTGCGAATTTCCGGCCAGGAATGGGGCGGCATCACAACCCGGGAGGTTTACCGGGATTACCGTCTGATCGTCGAATGGCGCTGGGGCGCGAAGGCCTGGAATGAACGGGAGAAAAAAGCCCGCGATAGTGGAATCCTGATCCACGGTATCGGGCCCGACGGCGGCCACAACGGCATCTGGCTGGAGAGTTTTGAATCGCAGATCATCGAGGGCGGTTCGGGAGACATTCTGGTGGTGGCGAAGAATACGCCGATGTCCGCCTCCTGCACATGCACGATGGAAGGCAGGGAGATGTACTACGACGCGAAAGGTACACCGATGACCCGCACGGGTGGACGCATCAACTGGTACGGCAGGGCTCGCGACTGGAAGGATGAACTTGGCTTTCGCGGAAAGCTGGACGTGGAAAAGCCGGTCGGCAAGTGGAACCGCCACGAGGTGATCGCGGCCGGGGATCGCATGGTGAATCTGATGAATGGCAAGCTGGTGAGCGGGGCTTACGATCTCTCGCACACGCAAGGCAAGATTCAGGTGCAAAGCGAGCTTGCTGAGATCTTCATTCGCCGCATCGACCTGGTGCCACTTCAGGCAAAAGACTGGAAGCTGGCTGAATCGGTTTCTGTCAAGTAGTCCTCGCCGCCCCCCGTCTTGCGTGGATGATTCGCTGCGAGCAGCTTGCCAAGTTGGGGGAGTATCGGTTAGGATCGGAGTGCAATGGCTCTCAGCCCCTCGTATCGATTCTGGTATTGGTATTTCGCCCCGCGCGAACGAGTGGACCTGTCTGCCATGAAGAACTAATCCCAATTTTTCTGGTTTCGTCAAAAGGCCCGCTCGGAAGTCCCGAGCGGGCCTTTTGACATTTCTGGAGAGGAGTTTTTATGAAGTTATTAGTGAGTCGAGAGATACAGCCCGAAAACAGCATGGTCCGCGTGGGCGGCGTGGTGTTTGGCGATGGCGGCTTTGTCGTCATGGCCGGGCCTTGCAGCGTTGAGAGCGAAACGCAATTGATGGAGTGCGCCGCAGTGATTGCCGATAGCGGCGGCCAGTTGTTGCGGGGTGGCGCGTTCAAGCCACGGACTTCACCGTATGAATTTCAAGGTCTGGGTGAGGAAGGGTTAAAGCTGCTCGCCAAAGCGCGGCAACGCTTCGGCCTGGGCATTGTTACCGAAGTGATTTCAGAGAGCGATGTGCCACTGGTGGCCGCCTACGCAGACTTGATGCAGGTGGGGGCGCGCAACATGCAAAACTTTGCGCTGTTGCGGGCTCTGGGCCGTTGCGGCAAGCCGGTGTTGCTGAAGCGCGGGCCTTCCGCGACTTTGAAAGAGTGGCTGCTGGCGGCGGAGTATATTCTCGCCAATGGCAATCCGGATGTGATCTTGTGCGAGCGCGGCATCAGGAGTTTTGATTCGCATACACGGAATGTGTGCGACATTGCGGCAGTGCCCGCGATGAAGGAGATGACGCATTTGCCGGTGATTCTCGACCCATCGCATGCGACCGGCCGGCGGAGTCTGGTAGCGCCACTGGCACGCGCCGCAGTGGCTGTTGGCGCGGATGGATTGCTGGTGGAGTGCCATCCGGATCCCGATCAGGCACTGAGCGACGGAGCTCAGAGCCTGGACCTGGCTCAATTTCGCAGCATGATGACGAGTCTGCCTTGCCGTATCCTGAAGGCGTGAAGAGATGGTTGCCGGCACTGATTTTAATCGCGATGGGGGCTCTGTATTTTTGGACCCGGCCGCGCGGAATGAGTGTGGCCGAACAGGTGGCGCACTTGCCAAGCGGCGACGGCATCTTCGTCATTGCCGACGGTGCCGTTGTCAAAAAGATCGCCGGCGACGCGGGTGGCGAGGAGGCGGAGTATCGCGACTTTGTCGAAAAGACGGGCTTTGATTACCGGCGTGATCTGGAACGGCTGGTGGCTGTGATTGGCGAGCCGCATAGCTATTTTGTAGTGACCGGACGCTTTGACTGGCCGAAGATTGCGGCCTATGCGGGGAATTGCGTGAAGGGCGTTTGCACGATGGCGGCAAGCCAGCCGGGGAAGTATATTTCGCTAATGGAGCTTAGGCCCGGGGCACTGGCGATTGCCGTATCTCCGAAGCAGTTGGCGGTAGGAGAAATGGAGGCGGCGCGAAAACCGCTGGTCGAATGGAGCGATGTTCCCTTTCTCGTGAAAGGACGAGGACGACATTTTGCACGCTGGGGTTTGAGTGGCGACGAGATGGTGGAGGTTCGCTTGGCCGGGGATGCACTTGAATTGAAGGCTGGCGCAGTAACGCGACGGCTGCCGCTAGCGAAGATCTTTGAATGAGAGTTTTGGTGGCCGGGAATCTGGTGCTCGATCTGCTGGCTTGGCCGGTTGAAAAGATTCGTTGGGATGGGACGGTTTGGGTAGAAAAGTTTGCGCGAAGCGTGGGTGGCAATGGGGCCAATACGAGTTACACGCTGGCCAGGATGGGTGTGGATGTGGCGCTAGTGGGGGCGGTGGGGCGCGATGCCGAAGGGGAGGAGTTGTTAGGGATTTTGCGTGGGGTGGGTGTGGATGTGAGCGGCGTTAAGAAATTAGCCTTGCCGACGCCAACAACGATGGCGCTGGTGAAAAAGAACGGGTCGCGAGCCTTTGTACACCGGCCGGGAGCGAGCCGCGAAGCATTGAAGAAGCTCGTGCCGATGAAGGGATTTCAGCATTTTCATTTGGCGAATCCGTTTGCGGTTCCGGCTCTGCGCAAACTGGCACCGGAGTTCTTGCAGAAGGCGCGGCGGGCGGGATTAACAACCTCGATGGATACGGGCTGGGATTCGCGGGGCGAGTGGGGGAAGGTGGTGCTTCCCTGCCTCGAACATGTGGACGTGCTGTTTGTGAATGAAGCAGAGGCGCGATTCATTACGGGGGCGCGGTCGTGGCAGGCTGCGGTGAAGTTGTTGCCGGCGGGACATGTGGTGTTGAAGCGGGGATCGAAGGGAGCGGTGGTGGATGGTGAAGCGGTGCCGGCTTATCCGGTTGCAGCCATAGATACGACCGGCGCGGGAGATGTATTTGCGGGGGCGTTTTTGGCAACTTGGACTCGTGGATACTCGATGGCCGAAGCAGTCGATTTTGCGAATGCGGCGGCGGCAATGAGCGTGCTGCAATTGGGGTCGGTGACTGGGGTGAGGGACTTCAAGCAGACTTTGCGCTGGAAGAAACGCTAGGCCAGCAGCGATTTGATGACGTGGCCATGCACGTCGGTGAGGCGGCGATTGATGCCGTTGTGATACCAGG
>JBKJSR010000728.1:0-8866 GCA_046594355.1 Bryobacter sp. | reverse complement strand
ATTCAGAACTCAAGCCAGTACACAAATTCAGTAAATTTTTTTGTTGATTGTCCTTCTCCGTTTGTGTAGTAAATTACCAGGCGGGCCATTTTTTAAAGATGGCCCGCCTATTTGTTTTTGCTCAGTAGACTTCAGCCTGCTTCCATAGTCATGCGCAGACAGCACTCTGCCCTTCAAATTGGTTCACCCGTTGGGAGGCTGCGGACCAGTTGGCGCTTCGAGGCCACTTGCCCAACTGCGGTTACCAGGCTT
The DNA here is from genome assembly GCA_046594355.1 of Bryobacter sp. GTDB lineage: Bacteria > Acidobacteriota > Terriglobia > Bryobacterales > Bryobacteraceae > Bryobacter. The sequence continues at coordinate 8,614 of JBKJSR010000728.1, read as the reverse complement.
AGACTTCCTCAACGAAATCAGTGGATTGCAGGCTCAGGAGATGTGGTGGCCGCTACGCGACGGGTCAAACACCAGATCGCCTGCCGGATTCACCTTGCCCCAACGTGCGCCCAAGCGCACATCCGCGCTTCCGTCCACAAAACTGCGGGCTTCCTGATAGCGCGGCGGTATCGCGAATGCCCCTGTAGCATCGATAAAGCCCCAGCGCCCGTACCACCGCACTGCCGCCAGTCCCTCGGAAAAATCCGAACAATCCTCGTACAGCGGATTGATGCGCCAATGGCCATCCTTGTCGATATAGCCCCACTTCGCCACAGACTGCACTGCCGCCAGCCCCCGTACAAAATCGCGCGCCTGCGAGAACTCCGGATGGATCACGGGCTTGCCCTTCTGATCGATGTAGCCCCAGAATTCCCCAAAATCCATCGCGATCAGCTCTACTTCTTCGGCAAACTCGCCGTGCTTCGACAGCACCTCGTAAGCTTCGACAATTGCCTTGAGTTTTTCTTCCGCCTTACGGCGCAGGCGCTCCGGCTCATGCATGTGCCGGTCGGGATGCCAGATTTTCACCAGATCGTGATAAGCCGCCCGCGCTTCTTCGATCGTGCACATCGGACGCACCTCAAGAATGCCGTAGGCGCGGGCCAGATGCTCGGGGATGGGGATGCTTGTGCTGCTCAAATCGAAGTATCGGCTTAAAACACTCTTTGCTTCAGCCGTGCGATGTTGAATTTTGCAGTATCGGCGACAGCCATTACAGTCATCACACCCGCCTGCACCGGATCGGAGACCACCAGATCGGCCGCATCGGGCACGCTACCGGCCATATTCAGGCTCACCACCAGCAGGCCTTGGGCGCGCACTTCACGTACGGCAACCTCGATTTCGCCACCCATCAGCGATCCAGCCAGCACCAGCGCTCTCGCCCGCGGTAGCCGCGCAACCGCACGCACGGCGTCCGCCAGTTGCTGCTCCCCCACCAGCGGAATCGTATCCACCGAGATGTGCTCACCGCGAAGATTGTGACGGTCCGCTTCGGAAATCGCGCCGATGGCCACTTGCGCCACCTGCGCACCGCCGCCCATGATGATGATGCGCTTGCCGTAGATCTTCTCCATGCTGCGCACCTCTTCCACCCCCAGCACCAACGGCAGCGCAGCCAGTTCCTTAAGCACCTCGGCGGAATCCGGTTGCGGCAACTCGATTTCAAAGAAGGTGCGCTCCTCGTTTTCGACCCGGCTGCCGAGGATGGCGACCGAAGTGATGTTGCCTAGGTGGGCCGCAATCACGCCGGTAATTTGGTGCAGCACCCCTGGACCGGGGAGAACGCGAAGGAGCAGGGCAAGTTTGGTATCAGACATGGATTTCGTATTTCTTGAGGATCGCAGGCCAGAGGCCGCGCGCCTTGAGCAAAGTTTCGCAAACTTCGCGCACCGCACCCTCACCGCCCTTGGCCTCCGTCGTGCAATCAGCCGACGCCTTCACCTCGGTACGGGCATTCGCGGTGGCAAAGCTCAATCCAACACGCCGGAAGATTACCACGTCGGTGAAGTCGTCGCCGATGTAGGCGACATTCTCCGCCGCCACCTTCGCATCGGCCAGTATCTCTTCGAGGATCGGAATCTTCTCGATGTGCCCCTGATATACGTACTTCATCTTTGCCTGCCGGGCACGCTCTTCGGTGGCGGGCGAAATGCGGCCGGAAATCACGCCGGTCAGGATGCCATGCCAGTTGAGCCACTGCAATGCGATGCCGTCCTGGGAATCGAAAGCCTTTGTCTCAAGAATCGTTCCGTCGGGAAATGGAATGTTGTAGAGGCGGCCATCGGTCAGAACACCATCGACGTCCATAAGCAGGACTTCAATTTTTGCCGCGCGAGCCATCAGTTCGGGACCTTGTACAAAAGACATTGCCGCTATTTTCGCAAACCCTGAGCGCTATGGAGTTTCAAAGAGCCGCCGGTAGAGAGTTTTTTGCTGCTCGAGCAGCTTGGCGTAGGCGTCGGCATATTGCGGGCGGGGCAGATAAGTGTCCCCGGTTGCCGCCGGAATTTCACTCAAATGCTTCACCGCGCCAATGCGCTCCAGCGCCAGCATCGCCGAGCCGCGCGCGGAGGTTTCTTTCTCTAGACTCGCTACCACCGGCCGCCCCAGCGCATCGGCCATCATCTGCGTCCAGACGGTCGATTTGCGCAACGCTTCGCCTGTCGCGATCACGCGCTCCGGCGCGCCCAGGCGGTCGGCCAGAATGTCATAGAGCAAGCGAAAGCGCAGCGCGACGGATTCGAGCGACGCCGCCAGAATCTCCACCGTTGTCGTATTCAGATTCAGACCCGTAATCGCCCCGCGCGCATCGGCCCGCCATTTCGTACTGCGCTCCCCGGCAAAGAGCGGCATCACCGTCAAACCGTGCGAACCAGGTGTAAGCTGCGACAGTTGTTGCTCCCAGTCTTTAGGAAGCTGAAAGCGATCCATCACCCATTCAAATACCTTACCTCCATTCGACAATGCACCACCGAGCACAAAGCGCCGCGGGTCGAGCCGGTAACACCAAAGCCCCTCCGGCACCTCCACCTGCGGACGCTCAAACACGGCCCGCATTGCCCCGGTCGTACCCACCATCAGCGCAAACTCGCTGGGCAAATCGCAACCGCAGCCAATGTTGTTCGCCGCACCGTCGCCAATCGCGGGGAACCACGGAATTTCCGCAAACAGCGGCCACCGCTTCGCATATTGTGCACGCAGGCCCTGCGCCGGCGCATCGAGCAACGATAGGTCGGCCAATTGCTCCGGCCGCAATTGCAGGTAAGCCAGCAATTCGGCGTCATAGCTTTGCGCGTTCGAGTTCCAAAGGCCCGTCGCCGAAAGCATCGAAGTAGAGGCATGCGCCTTGCCAAAGAATTCGAGAAACAGGTATTCGCCAAAGCTCATCCATTGCGCCGAAGCGGCAACCATATCGCGGCGGTGTTCCCGCAGCCAGAGCATTTTCGCCGGCCAATAGCTCGGATGAAAAACCGTACCCACCCGCTTATGAAATTGCTTCTCGTCGAGATCGCTCTTCAATCGCCCGGCCATCGGTTCGCTGCGCGTATCGAGGAGGTGCAGGATCGGAGTCGCGGGCCGCCCCTCGGTATCCACGCCGAGAAAAGAATGCCAGAACGTACACATCGACACGGCACTTGGCTTGCGGTCAAGCTGCGCCAGCGCCTGGTGCGCCTGGTCGAGGCTCTGCAACGCGGCCGCAAATAGATCGGGCACCTGTATCTCGACTCCGCCGTCGGAAGTGGTGTGGAGTTCATATCCAATCGAAGTGGTGGTGATCACGGGCCGCGCACTCTGATCGAAGACGAGCGTCTTGACGGAAGTAGTGCCGGCGTCAAAGCTGACGACGAGGGGGGCATTCATCAATCGCTATGCTATCGAACAACAGGCATCTACTTGCCCCGCAGAAATGGAATGAGCTCGATCATCAGAATCACGACAATCGTCAGTTCCAGAAAGAAACTGCGCGCCTCGCGGAATTCGTTCACCATGAAGTGATACAACTCTCCCGCCGTCTTCACTTTCTGATCTACCAGATTCCTGTAATCGTTCGCGCCCACCTTAGCGGCGGCAAGCCGGTAAGCTCTCGCGTAATACATGTCGCTCAAGAACTTGATCGCGTTGTCGGTGCGTTCCGTGAGTTCGATCACGTCCAGGCGCAACCGGTTCAGATGTTTGGCCTCGCGAGCCATGCGCCAGCTCGACCACATGCCGCCTTTGCGTTCCAGTTCACCATAGGCATGCTTCAGCAAGCCGGACAGGATCTCGTCATAGCGCCGGTATTGCAGTAACTGTGTATTCGCATACTCAAGTAACTCAACAATCGGTGTCGCGCCCTGCGGAGTATCGTAAACCACTGCCGCCAGCCAGCCCACCACCAGCAAATCGGCGGGGAAGTACGACAGGCTCGACGACAGCACCTCCTTCTGTTCCCCATCGGATAAGACCTGCGTCTCGCCGCGAATGATTTGACTAATCGCCGTCCCTTGACCGGAAAGTAACTGCGCCCCGGTCAGCACCCGTCCATCCTCATCCAGAGCTTCATGCAGATGCACCACGTAATAGGCTTCGTCGAGCCAGGCGGCGTAAGGCTTGCGTAGCGCACTCTTCACGCGGTTGCAATGACGCCGCACAAGGTCCAGCCCCCTTTGCTCTACTTCTCCCGCCTCAATCCAGCGATGCGAAAGCGCGATCAATTCCGGCCATTCGCAGTGAAAGTGCAGCTCGATCTCAAGGATGACAACGCCATGATAGAAATAGAGCAAGCGTGCATCCACCGCTTCACCCGTCGCCAGGTGAAACGAATCCGTGGGCTCGACAACCGGAGTTTGTTCGAAGCGCACGTACGCGGGCGCGGGGATGCGGAAGCCGGGGGAACGGATTGGCTCTTCGGCACCTAGCAATGCACGCAATTCCGTTAGATCGATCTCCTCGGCAAGATCGTAAAGCAGCATTGCGGTAATCGAACCACGGCAACTCGGCATAGCGTTACCAGTGTAAGCGTTCGCCACTCAGATAGACCTGCTCTACTCCAAGCTCGCCGCCCAGCACCAGCACATCCGCGCGCTTGCCTGCCGCAAGACTTCCGGTCTCACTGGCAATCCCCGTCCGCTCGGCCGGCGTAAGACTCGCCATGCGGATCACCTGCGGCAGCGTCGCGGTCGTACTCGCCGCCATCTGACGAACCATGTGGTCCATCCCCATAACGGAGCTTGCCAATCCCTGTCCGGCGACAAAACCCACCTTGCCATCGCTCTCAAACCAGGTGCCTGTTTCTTGCGGACCAAAACGATAACGTCCGGCGGGAAGATCGAGCGCCCGGTTCGCATCGGTCACCAGACACAATCGCCCGGCACCTTTCATCTGAAAAGCAAATTCAAGTAACTCCGGCGACAGATGACACCCATCGGCAATCACCTCCGTACTCATCTCCGCCTGCGCGAGCACAAACTGCTCCATGCTGGCCTGCATCGGTGTTCCGCAGCGCGTTCGCAGCGAGGCGACCGAACTCATCGCACACCAGAAGTGATCCACGTGTCGCATGCCCGCCGCATATGCGCTCGCCATCTCTGTCCACGTAGCGTTCGAATGTCCGCAAGTCACCAGATACCCCCGTTCTGCGGCCGCTCGATAGAAAGCATCCGCACCATCAAGCTCCGCCGCGCAAGTTGCAATCCGGATCAAACCCATTTCGAGAAAACGAAGATACTCTGCCGGGTCTGGATCGCGGCGCCCGTCCACGGAATGACACCCAACCTTGTCTTCCGCAAAGTAAGGCCCGTAGTAATGCACTCCCGCAATCTGCGCGCCATCAGACACCCGCCATCCATCTCGCACTTCTTGACAAGCCACAACCATCCTCTCCAATTCAAGCGTCGAGCCGGTAGTAGTCGTCGGAAAGATCGTTGTCGTGCCATGACGGGCATGCGCGCGATTGGCCACACGCACGGCCTCCGCATTGCCATCCATATAATCTGCGCCCTGTCCGCCGTGAACGTGCAGATCGACATAGCCGGGCGAAATGTAAGTGCCTTCGACGATCGCAACACCCTGTGGTGCGTCGTCGAACACTCCTTCGATCCGCCCATCCGAACACAAAAGATAAGCGCCGGGCACGCTGCGATCCGGAAGAATCAGCTCGCCGTGAAAGCAAAGTTTGGAATGAGTCACAATGCTATTCTGATCTATGGAGAACCTACTTTGATCCGCCATCTTCTTTCTCTGTCTGCATTCTTTTCTTTCGCCGCCTTTGCCGCTCCCAATCTCACTTTCTACAAAGATGTAATGCCCATTCTGCAGAATCGCTGCCAGGAATGCCACCGTGCCGGAGAAGCCGCGCCGATGTCCCTGATGACTTACAAGGAAGTGCGGCCTTTTGCCAAAGCTATCGAACGCGCCGTCGTTTCGAAGAAGATGCCCCCGTGGCACGCCGACCCGCACTTCGGAAAATTCGCAAACGACCGTTCGCTCAGCGAGCTGGAAGTAAACACGCTTTCTGCCTGGGCCAAAGGCGGTGCCAAAGAAGGCAAGGCTGGCGACGCACCGGCACCGCGAGTGTATGCCACTGGCTGGACCATCGGCAAGCCGGACGTGGTAATCGAAATGCCTGTCGACTATAAAGTCTCCGCCAGCGGAACCATTGATTACACCTACTTCATCGTGCCCACCGGCTTCACGGAGGATAAGTGGGTTGAGAAAATCGAAGTCCGCCCCGGTGACGCAAGTGTTGTCCATCACGTCGTGCTGCTCAGCCGCGCTCCAGGCTCCAAATATCTTCAGGAGGCACCCAAAGGCGTAGCTTACACGGCCAAGGGTAATGGCAGCGCAAGCGCAGGCACCGAGCGAAAGCCCGACACCGGACGCGGTACATTCATTGGCCTGACGGGCGGCGATTTTGAGATGGTGTCGGTCTATGTTCCCGGTGGTGTCGCTTACGAAACCAAGCCCGGCCAGGCCCGTCTGATCCCAGCCGGTGCCGACCTGATTTTCCAGATGCACTATACCGCCAATGGCAAGGAGACCCTGGATCGCAGCCGTGTCGGCATGGTCTTTGCCAAGCAGCCTCCAAAGGAGCGAGTAGTCAACACCTTCATTGCCAACCTCAATTTGCAGATCCCTCCGGGCGACGAAAATTTTCGCGTCGATGCCAATGTCAAGGTGCATCGGGACGTCGTTTTGCAATCCCTGTTCCCCCACATGCACCTGCGCGGAAAGGCATTCGAATATGTCGCAAAATACCCCAGCGGTGAGACGGAGACGCTTCTCAAAGTGCCGGCTTACGACTTCAACTGGCAGTTGACCTACCAGCTCGCCAAGCCGCTGCTGTTACCCAAGGGCACCGAACTTCGCGCCACCGCATGGTACGACAATTCGCCGAACAACAAGTACAACCCCGATCCGAAGTCGCAAGTCCATTGGGGCGACCAGAGCTGGGAGGAGATGCTCGCTGGCTTTGTCGACTTTGTCATCCCCGCAAACGATAACCCCCGTGACATTGCTTTTCCCAAAAAGGCTGTCACGCCAGCTCCAGTTCCAGGCCCTGCCCGCTAACTAACCCCGTCTCAACGCCCACTTCCCACAATGCGTGACAGCCATTTCAACCGAATGCTGCCCCCAGGCTTCATCCCCTCCCTTCTGGATTTCTCCAAGGACCAGCCGCAACTTCGGGTGCGCGACATGAAAGTAAAGCCAGCGCTGGGATGCTTACTGAGCACCGACCGTAAGGGAGCGTTCGGAATACCTGGCACGCCCAGAATTTCAATATTTTTCCGACATCAACTCGAACCTATTCCTTCTATGTCGCGCACCCGCAGCCTTCCGGAAGATTGACAACCAAATGCCCGGCAGCGTTCCCAAACTCGTTATTTCGCCCGGCCATCCTTCGGCTTGGCTGCCGTCTCTACCAGATAATCCACTGCGATCTTCAGGTACATCTCGGCTAGCGCTTCATTCTGCTCGAAAAGCGCCTGGTATTGCTTGCGCAATTCCACCCTATCCACCTTGGCGATGGGCCCACTCCAACCGCGCTTGCCCGCCCGCAGATAAGCTCGCAGTGCCCCCAGCACCGCAACCTCAACAGCGCTCTCGGCCACCTTGGCATGCAACCCCGCTGCCCTCATTGCGTCCACCGCCGCGGCAATCATGGGGAAAGTCATCCCGGCCGCAAAAGTCAGTCCGGCCTCATACACCGGCCTCAGCCGCTCTTTCATCGCGAACACCCTGGCGCTTCCATCTGCTTCGATCAGACGCCGCAAGCGCTGCAGCACAACCTGCTCGCCTTCAAACAAAAAGCGCTTTCCGCCAAACCCGTCCATTTCGCTCAGCGAGCCGGTATGTGCTCCAAGGCTCCGCAGCGAATCCAGCGCTCCACTGTCTTGTGTACTCGAACAAAGCACAAAGCTCGACTTGCTCCACGTTGCTCCATTCGCTGCAAGTTTTTCGAGCCATTCTGCCAGCTTCTCATCCGGCACGAACACGAGGATCAGCCCGCACTTTTGCAATTCATCATAAGAATCACTCGCTTGCCCAGCCCGGATCAGCTTCGCCGTGTGGCTTGCGCTGCGCAGCGAGAATCCCATTAAGGGGCCGAGATTTTTGCGCAATCCAGGCAGCTTCACTACCCAGGACTGACTAATCTGTCCTTCAGCGATCAGCCCCGTCCGCAGTGCTTTGACCATCGGCGAATTTGCTCCTCAATGCTTTGATCCGATCCCGCAATTGCGCCGCTTTTTCGAACTCGAAGTTTTTGGCGGCGGTGCGCATCTTTTGCTCCAGTTCGACCAGATACTTCCCGCGCTGGTCGGAGGTAAGTGTATCTACCTCATCCGGCTCGTCTTCCTCAAGCGGGATTGTCACATAGTCTGATTCGGCCAAATGCACAAGGTTCATATCGATAGGCTTGATGATCGACTGCGGAATTATGCCGTTCCGCTCATTGTAGTCTGTCTGAATCTCCCTGCGGCGATTCGTTTCGTCAATCGCACGCTTCATCGAATCCGTCATCACATCCGCGTATAGAATCGCCCTGCCATTCAAATGCCTTGCCGCACGCCCGATTGTCTGAATCAGTGCG